>NZ_CAXBFR010000104.1:0-10268 GCF_963975005.1 uncultured Flavobacterium sp. | reverse complement strand
TAAAAGCCTAACAGCAATGTTAGGCTTTTTTTATACCCAGTAATTACTGAGGTTTTGAAATTTTATTAAAATTAAAATTTATGAAATTATGTCAAAAACCTAAATTAAAAGGTATCATTTCAGGTAACATCTTTTTTTACAAAAGGTAACACTTTTTTTTACCCAATTGTATGTCTAACTAAAACCAAAAGTTATGACAAATGACAATTTTAAAATTCTGTTCGTTCAAGCAAAAAACAGAATAAACAAAAAGAACGAATCACCATTATTTTGCAGAATTACCCTAAATGGTAATAGAAAACAAATAAGCACTGGAATTCACTTAGAAAGTGAGTCTTGGGATGCTAAAAACCAAATAGTCCTAAAAACTAATAAATCCTCAGATCTTCACAACTCTCAAATTGAAACAATAAAATCTAAAATCAATAATTTATTTGTAATTCTTAGATTGCAAGAAAACTCTTTTTCATTAGACGACATACTCAATAACTATTTGGGTAAAGATTTGAAAGAAAGCGAACACATACTCTCCTACTACAAAAAGTATCTCTCCAAAATAAAAAAACTAGTAGGATTAGAGATTAAAGAGAGTACATATAATAAGTTTGTATATGTATGTGGTCATTTAGAAGTTTTCTTAAAATGGAAATACAAGAAAACAGATTATCCATTAAAAGAATTAAACCTTCAATTTTTAAGTGATTTTGACTATTATTTAAAGACAGAAAAGAATCAAAAGCAAATAACTATAAACAAAACCATTCAAAGGCTTAGAGCGCCTATTAAACAAGCTATTTCAGAAGGTTATTTAGATAGAGACCCATTCATTCTCCACAAATCAAAAAAAGTCCTTAAAAGTGTAGTATTTCTAACCACAGAAGAATTAAAAACTCTTGAAGAAGCTATACTATATCAAAAGAGACTGGGTTTCATACAAGACTTATTCATATTCTGTTGTTATACAGGCTTAGCATTTAATGAAATGGCAAATCTTGAAAAAAAACATATTCAGAAAGGATTTGATGACATTAATTGGATTCAGATGAAGCGTGAGAAAACTCAAAGACAAATATCTATTCCTATACTTCCAAAGGCTCAAGAACTAATTAATAAGTATTCAAGTGACAGCATTCATATATTTCCACCAATAAGTAATCAAAAATTCAATTCCTACATGAAAGAGATTTCAGTAATTTTAGGTATTGAAAAGAGACTAACACATCATACTGCAAGAAAAACATTTGCCTCTACAGTATTACTTTATAATGATGTACCAATGGAAATAGTATCAGAATTACTAGGTCATTCGAATATGCTAATTACACAGGAAAGTTACGGAAAAGTAGTTCAAAGTAAAGTAAGTGAACAAATGAGTATTTTAAGTAAAAAATTAAATTCTACAAATGCGGGAAACCGTAAAGATTAAATTTATTTTATATCTATAATTGCAAAAGAATTATTCAGATAAATCAAAAAGTTCATTTACATCGATATCAAAAAAAGTTGAAACCTGGTAAAGAGTATAGATTGAGGTGTTAATTACTCCTCTTTCTATTCTACTTATTTGAGAAATTTCTAAACCTAATTCGTTAGCAAGTTGTTCTTGCGTAAAACCCTTAGATTCTCTTACTTTTCTTAAGTTTTTACCAAACAGCTTTAATATTTCAGATTTATCCTTTTTTATCACAGGATAAAAATCGCACAATAACACATCTAATCAATAGGCATATTTGCCTATATTTGTTAAATAAAAAATTAATGTATATATGAATACGATAATAATAATAGTGGTTTTAGTAGTTATTTACTTTATAATAGCATTTAATAAAGAAAATGAAGCTAAAGAAACCCTTAAAAGAGAAAGAACAATTAATAATAATAAAATTGCTAATGTTCATTTTGAAAATTTAATTCAAAACGAATTGAATAGTCAAAACATGCTACTTGAAATACACAAGATGTTTATTAAGGAACTAGAAAAAGAAGAATTTATAAGTAGAGCTTTTATTATGGAAGACGTCTTACTCATTGAAATATTTAATTATGTGAATGAATATGATGTAATTAAATTTGCTAATGAATTAGTAGCCTCTTTGGATGCCAATGTTGGAATAAAGACTGTAAAAGTCTTTGATATAAACGGTATTTTAATAACTGCTGAATCAAGAAAAAATCATCAAAATTAACTTTATGAAAGAACCTAATTCAATTATAGAATTCATAGGGATATTAATACTTATGGCAATTATCATTGGTGTTTTAGTTACCATATTAAGTGAGGCGAGTGAAAAAATAAAAAAAAGTAAACTTCAATTGAATCAATCAATTAATACAAATATTAATATAACAGATAAATCTAATAAAAAGATAAACTTTGAAAACGATAAAATTATGATGGAAATAAATTCCATGTTTTATGATTTTTGTTTTTCAACTGATACAGCAAAAACATTACTTACTGATAATGATATGCAAGACAATATAATGAATGGCATTTTATTATTTCATTTTGAATCTGAAAAACTTTTGGAAAAAATATTAAAAATATTTCTCGGAAAAAAATATAATTTTGAATTAGGTGATGGTAGCTATAATTCATATTATGTTAAAGGTTGTAAGTTTTATATAGATGTAAATAGAGAATATATTGGCAATGGAGATAATTTTTTTGAAATTTTATACAATGATTTTGATAATATAGTAGATGCTAAAAATAATAAAGTATTAATTGCAAAAGAATTTATAGTTTATTGTGAAAAAGGTTACCCAAAGGCAATATTCGTTATAGTTTATGATCCTAATTTAAATATTAATATTTTAAAAAGAGTTCATGTAAATGGAAATAACTTAAATCTTACTTTAATAAAGGATGTAGCAAGTTCTGAATCTATCAATTATTTAGAAGAATATATTTTTAAAAATTTATAATATGGGAGAACATATCAAAGCAAAATGTAAAATTTGCAACTTTAAAACAGGATTTAATTATGGTGGTGGAAAATACGGTTATAAAACAGACGACCCTGTACCAGCTTATAATAAAATAACTAATGAATTAGAAAGTGTAAATTATTATGTTGAAAAAAACAATCCAAATTACGTTTTTTATACTCAAATCGAACTCAAAGGAAACAACGAAGGAAAAAATATTTTTAGGAATTTTAATTTAGAACTAAATGAAGTAAATAACTTTTGTCCAAAATGCAAAAATTTTAGTCTAGATTTTTATATATACATATTATATTAGTCGCAAATCTGTCATTAAAAAACATGCAAAAACCAGCGTAAACCCTTTTTATTAAAGGGTTTTGTTGTTTATAAAATTCAGTAACATTATTGATAGTAGATAAGTTAATGATAGAATAGATAGATAATAATTAATAATATTTTTTTTTAATATTTTTTTATCAATGAAAACGTAACTAAAGCCAAGATCATCCCCCGACTTAAACAAAACTTTGGGCATTACCCCGTCAAGATAACTGAGGAATTAGAGTCATCACTCCACTTTTTCTCAACTTTTGCGGGATAGCCCGTTATGTTTAATCTTAAAATTTAAAAAACTATGGTACTAATTACAGATTACAAAATTAACACAAGAGAAGATGGTGAAAAATTCTACTCTTTGGTGGTTCAAGGTGGTGTTGAAGCAGTTGTCAGCAAAGAAACTGGTAGAACTTATTTGACTGCAAAAACTGCAAGGGTTTCATGCACCTTTGATGAAACAATGTGTCAGTCATTAATTGGAACTTCATTGCCTGGTGCAATTTCAAAAGTTGAAGTTGTTCCTTACCAATATGTTATTGAAGCAACTGGTGAAGTCATTGAAAGAAACCATCGTTATGAATA
The DNA here is from genome assembly GCF_963975005.1 of uncultured Flavobacterium sp. GTDB lineage: Bacteria > Bacteroidota > Bacteroidia > Flavobacteriales > Flavobacteriaceae > Flavobacterium. Next base: position 6,419 of record NZ_CAXBFR010000104.1, on the reverse strand, counting down.
CATGACAGATGAAGCAGCAATTATCAATGAAAATGTTCACCAAGAAGAAATGGTAGAATAAACAAAATTATTATACGCCATACAGATTTAGTCAAGAGGAATTTCCATTACGGGAGTTCCTCTTTTTTTATTTAATTAACCTTTAAAAATAATATTATATGAAATTACAAAAAGCCAAAAGGCATCAAGTCAAACTAAAAGTTGGCATGTCAGGACCAAGTGGTTATGGTAAAACCTATAGTGCTTTATTATTAGCATTTGGAATTACTAATGACTGGAATAAAATTGCTGTTATTGATACAGAAAACAATAGTGCAAGTTTATATTCACATTTAGGAGAATTCAATATACTTCCTTTAAATGAACCTTTTTCACCTGAAAGATATATTGAAGCCATAAAGATTTGTGAAGCTTCGGATATTGAAGTTCTTATTATTGATTCAATTTCTCACGAGTGGAGTGGTAAAGGAGCTTGTTTAGAAATACATGAACAATTAGGTGGAAGATTTATGGATTGGGCGAAGATTACACCTCGCCATAATTCCTTTTTAGACGCTATAATTCAATCTAAAATTCACATTATAACTACATCAAGAAGAAAAGTAGATTATAGTTTAGATCAAGATAGTTCTGGTAAAACAAAAGTTATGAAGCTTGGCACAAAAGAAATTCAACGTGAAGGCTATGAGTATGAACTTACAGTCAATTTTGAATTCTTAAATGACAAACATTTAGTTACAGTAAGTAAAGATAGAACCGGCTTGTTTGTTGGAAAACCAGAATTTATAATTAATTCTTTTACAGGAAAAAAACTAAAAGACTGGTGCAATCAAGGAGTTTCAATTGAAGAGTTGAAAGTAGAAATTGAAAATTGTACAACCGAAGAGGAACTAAAAGCAATTTATAACAACAATCCTCAATTTAGCAAAAAAATATACCCACTAATTGTTTCAAAAAAAGAGTCTTTAAATGCTTTAAATACTCAATTAGTAAAAGAGAATTCTATTATAACTAATCCTAAATTACAATTACATGGAAACGATAATACAGAATTATAATCATCAAATAGTTGAAGATGAATTGATAGTTAAAAACACAAAAACTAGCTTTATTGAAGCAAATACCATTAAAGTTTCATTAGAACATTTAAAAAATGACTGCAACATACCTGTATTTGCTAAAGACAACGAAACTACTATTTCACATTTTGAATTTATTAATACCGTTAGAGAAGTTTTAAAAGAAACTTTAGAATATCAAGGAGATTTAATACCTGATATAAGAGTTTCTCACGTCATTAAAGGTAGAATTCCAAGTGCAATTGGTAAACCTGCAAAAGAGTTGCTTGAAGAAGAGAAAACAATTTATTATGAGCGTATGGCATTCTTGTTTGAAATTCCTGAAATTAGTGAAGTTGTAAATGGAAATAATATAAGTCTTTGCATAGGCGGAGTAAGAGCTTATAACCAAGAAAATTTATTCAGTAAAAAATCTATTGAAAAGTTTAAAATTTTTATAGGATTTCAAAACAAAGTTTGTACAAATCTATGTATTTCTACAGATGGATTAATTGAAAATTTAAGAGTAAGTTCAAGTCTTGAGTTAGCGGAACGAACAAACTTGTTGTTTGAGAGTTACAACAGAAGAGAACATCTTGATGTAATGAAGAAAATGAACGATTATTATTTAACAGAAAATCAGTTCGCTCACTTAGTTGGCAAAATGAAGTTCTATCCTCACTTAGACAAGGAAGTTAAAAAAGAATTATTTCCTCTAAAAATCAATGATACACAAATTAATTCAATTGTCAAAGATTATAATTTGGATCCTAACTTTTCAAAATCTAAAGATGATAAAATCAGTCTTTGGAATGTATATAATCTCTTTACAGAAGCCAATAAAAGCACTTACATTGATAGTAATTTAGAACGTAATGTAAATGCATACGAGTTTATCAATTACATAGGTAATTTGCTTAAAAACAACCAGTCAGATTATTTCTTGCATAATAATATAATAGCGTTTTCGTAGCAAATTACTATAAAAAATTCTATTAAAAAATGTAAGAAAATCAAATAAAATGACAAAAAAAGAACTTGCAGAGACCCTAAAATACAGTTCTCCTAACGTATTATATGTTATTACTTGGAACAATATATTAAAGAAAGTATTTTGTCCGTTTGAAGTACGTGTAATGCATAATATTGGAGATTTATACTGTGGTGAAGAAGTTTTTGTAGAAGAGGTTAAAGTAGATATGGAATTAACAACTATCTACATTATACGTGGTAAAGCATATTATTATTACCACTTTGAAATTATCATTTAAAGATATAATTTATATCTTTTTTTGATGATACTCTATACCTTAAAGCAGTTATGTTGTATTTTAATAACCAAATTTTGAGTCGTTTTCTGCTATATCAAAAAAACCCTGAAAATGTATTTAGCTATTTAATTTACTTCCGCAATATGTTTTTATTATTGTGGAAAGTAGATTATACTGCAAAAAAAGGGTTCAATTTCAGCTTAAAAACATCACCAAAACGCTATTAGAATTTTTTTAAAACTTAAAGTTTAGGGGTCAAATCTATTGACTTTAGCTTCGAAATTGCTTATATTTGTGTAAATCCTTTCAAGATGATTCTCATCTACACCTTCTATGTTCTATAGAAGTTTTTAAAATTCAAAATTCAATTTTAACAACCAAATACTTTTGCCAATGATATAGTGAAGAAAACTTAAATCCAATTCAATCTTAAAAAATTGAATCTCAATGCTTATTAAATAAGTTTAATGAGTAAAGTATGGTAAAAACTCTCGCCAAATGGAGAACTGATGATGATAAATGACAGAGAGATTTTATAATTGCAAAACAACAGATTATGTTTCAAAAATACATTGAAAAAAAATATGATTTTTTAAGAAACGAAGTAACAAATAAAATTTTATTCAAAGAAAAAGGAGAACTTGAATATAAAAAATTTGATGAAATTAACTTCAACACAACCCTAATTAAACTTGAAAAAAAGGGTTACAAAACAACTCCAAATAAATTAAGTACATTCTTATATTCAAATTATGTTAAATCATATGACCCTTTTAAAGAATACTTTGAATCTCTCCCTAAATGGGATGAAAAAACTGACCATATAAAACTTTTATCTGAAACAATTAATACAACTAATGATGATTACTTTCAGTGGTGTTTTAAGAAATGGATAGTAGCTTTAGTGGGCTGTTCTTATAAAGAAGAAATAACAAATCAGAATGTAATTATTTTTTCTGGTGGTCAAGGTATTGGTAAAACTAGATGGGTAAGAACATTAATGCCTGAAAAAATGAAATCATATTTATTTGAAGGAACAATTATGCCAAATGATAAAGACACAAAATTTTATTTAGCAGATAAGTTCTTGATAAATATGGATGAATTAGTTTCATTTGGAAAAGCTCAAAATGAATTTTATAAAGGTTTAATTACACTTGAACATATTGAACAAAGAAGACCTTACTCAAGAGAAGCGATTAGGCTTATGAGAAGGGCTTCTCTAATTGCAGGAACTAACAATACGGAGATTTTAACTGACTTAACTGGAAACAGGAGGTATTTATGTGCAGAAGTTATTAAAATTAATCCTGAACATAATATTGATATGAATAAAGTATATAGTCAAGCCTATTTTTTACTTCAAAACAATTTTAAATTTTATTTTGATTCTAAAGATATAACTAGAATTAATGAAGAGAATAAAAAGTACTTACAAACTCCAGAAGAATACGACATTATAGACGAGCTTTTTGAGTTACCTAATGACAACATAAGCTCTATACTTATGAGTGCATCAGAAGTTTTAGATTACATAAAATTACACAAAAAACCTCATAAAAATATTAGTGTTGAACAAGTTGGAAAAGCACTTGTTTCATTTGGGTATAAAAAAGTAACTAAACTTAAAAAATACAGATTAGCATTAAAAAATCAACAGTTTAATATAGCATCTTAAAAACAAGGTGTATAAGGTGTATAGGGTATTTATTAAAAGTAATAAATTAAAGTTTTAATAAAGCTTTATCAATTTAACCTATACACCCTATCCACCATAAAAATTATAAACGAAATGGAAAATGTAAAAGGAATAATTTATAAGGTCATTAATAATGAAACAAACGAACAATACATTGGGGCTACAACAAAGTCAATTGAAAAAAGAAAAGAAGACCATTGCCAAAAGTCAAATTCTGGAAGTAATATTAAATTTCATGAAGCTATTAGTACTTACGGACCCGATACCTTTCATTGGGTACAAATTGATACAGCAAATAATTATAATGAATTAGCTAAAAAAGAGATAAAATATATTGAAGAAAACAATACAATAGAAGAAGGCTATAATTCAGACAAAGGTGGAGGTTTTAAAAAAAGCATCTATAAGTATGATTTAAGCGGAACCTTAAATTTTACTTACAATAATTTAACTGAAGCTGGTGAAAGTATAAATGCTAGAAAACAAGATATCAGCAGAGCTTGTTGGAGCATTAACAACGCATTAGGAGGCTTCTTATGGAGTTATGATTATGCTGAACCATTTATACCAAAAAATGATAACAGAAGAAAAGAAGTGTTCCAATATAGCTTAAAAGGAAACTTATTAGCAAGATATGTTTCTGCTTCTGAAGCTTCAAGAAAAACAGGAGTGTCTAAAACCTGTATAACAAGATGTTGTAGAGAAGAAAGAGAACATTCAGGGGGATTCTTATGGAAGTATATTTAAAATTAAAGACGGTTAACAGCCGTCTTTTTTTATACGCAAAACTCAACGTTATTATAATAAATAGATGGAATGATGGAAACCGTAAACTAAAACCATTTTAATAAAATATATTTGCTGAAACCATAATATGGTTATAAGTGAAACATTTGATAAAAGGTAAAATTAATTATTGTAAGTATTATTGTATTCATTTCAATATAGTTTTCACTATTACTTCCGTATATTTATCACTTTAAAAATAACATCTTAGGATTAACATATAATAAACGCATACAAAACAAACATGATTACAGGAGAAATAAAATCGCAAGTAGATAAAATATGGGAGTCCTTTTGGACAGGTGGAGTTTCTAATCCATTAACAGTAATTGAGCAATTTACATACCTCCTATTCATCCGTAGACTAGACGAAATACAGTTGCTAGAAGAGAAAAAAGCAGCAATGATTAAGAAACCTATTGCTAATCCTATTTTTACAGAAGAGCAACAAGAATTACGTTGGAGTTCATTTAAGAACAATGACCCTCAAGCGATGTTTGACTTGTTCACAAGACCATCAATTGGAGGAACAACTGTCTTTGACCACATGAAAGAAGTGGGAAGTGATTTAGGTGTTTTTGCACAATACATGAAAGGTGCTACATTTATGATTCCTACTCCAAGACTATTGGACCAAGTAGTGCAAATGATTGATAAAATCAAAATGGAAGATAGAGATACTAAAGGCGATGTCTATGAGTATTTACTATCTAAAATTGCTACAGCTGGAACAAACGGACAGTTTAGAACACCAAGACACATCATTCGCATGATGGTTGACATGGTACAACCTAGCAAAGAAGATACCATTTGTGACCCATCAGCAGGAACAGCAGGATTTTTAGTTTCTTCAGGAGAATATTTACACGAAAAACACCCTGACTGGTTTCATGAGAAATCTTTTAGAGAACATTATAACAGTGATATGTTTACTGGGATTGAATTTGACAATACAATGTTACGTATTGGTGCTATGAACTTACAATTACATGGTATAGAAAGTCCAAACTTAATAGGTAAAGATGCTTTGAGTGAAGGTAATGGAGATGTTAGAGATAGGTTCTCATTAATCCTTGCCAATCCACCATTTAAAGGAAGTTTAGATTATGATGGTGTAGAAACTTCTATTCTAAAAGTAGTAAAATCAAAAAAGACAGAATTACTGTTTTTAGGATTAATGTTACGTATGTTAAAAGCAGGTGGAAGATGTGCCGTAATTGTACCCGATGGCGTGTTATTTGGAAGCTCTAACGCACACAAACAAATAAGACAAGAGATAATAGAAAACCATAAATTGGATGCTGTAATTTCAATGCCAAGTGGCGTATTCAAACCTTATGCAGGAGTAAGTACAGCTGTTTTGTTCTTTACTAAAACAGGAACAGGTGGTACAGACAAAGTTTGGTTTTATGACATGCAGGCAGATGGTTTTACTTTAGATGACAAGCGTGCAGAAACCAAAGATAATGACATACCAGATATTGTAACTCGTTACCATAATTTAGACAAAGAAACCAACAGATTACGTACCGACAAAAGTTTTTTAGTGCCTTTTGAAGACATTAAAGCCAATGACTGGGATTTGTCTATTAACCGATACAAAGA
>NZ_CAXBFR010000103.1:0-10326 GCF_963975005.1 uncultured Flavobacterium sp. | reverse complement strand
TTGAAAATGGTTTTCCAAGCAATTCACTAATTCCGTAAACAGCACCAGCTGCACTTGCAGACGAACTGCCGATGCCGCTTCCTGCTTTTATATTTTTGTAAATTTCTATTTCAAATCCGTAATCTAAATCTAAGTTTTCAATTATTGCTAAAGCAGCAACACCAGCAACGTTTTTCTCTGTTTTCAAAGGTAAATCTGCACCAACTATTTTAGTGATTTTGATTCCTTTATTTGGAGATTTTCTAATTACCATTTCATCACCAATCGTATCTAGGCATAAGCCTAAAATGTCAAACCCACAATTGAGATTAGCTATGGTTGCTGGGCAAAATATTTTTATTTCATTCATTTTTTCTTTTTTTACCACAATTTTGTTTTACAACCTTGTGGAGATGTTGCATTGCAACATCTTTACTTATACATTTCCAATTCTAACGACATCTGCAAATATTCCAGAAGCCGTTACAGCTGCACCAGCACCAGCTCCTTTGATTAATAAAGGCTGGTCCACATATCTATCCGTGTAAAATTGTACAATATTATCTTTTCCTTCCAAGTTATAAAACGGACTTTCTTGTGGAATAAATTCTAAACCTACACTTGCTTTTCCATTTTCGAATGTAGCTATAAATTTTAAACGACTATTTTTTGCGTTAGCTTCATTCAATAAATTATCAAAATGAGAAGCATTTTTAATTAATGATGCAAAAAAAGATTCGTTTTCAGTTGTATTCATACATTCAGCAGGAAGAAACGATTTGTTTTCAATATCTTCAATTTCCATTTGATAACCACTTTCTCTTATTAAGATTAAAATTTTTCTAGCAACATCAATTCCACTTAAATCAATTTTTGGATCAGGTTCTGTGAAACCTTGAACTCCAGCTTCTTTTACCACATCATGAAAATTATACGTTTCGCTAAAGTTATTAAAAATAAAATTCAAACTTCCTGATAAAACAGCTTGAATTTTATTCACTTTGTCACCTGAAGCAATTAAATGTTTCAAGGTATCAATAATTGGTAAACCTGCACCAACATTCGTTTCAAATAGGAAAGGAGCGTTGTATTTTCGACTTAAACTTTTCAGATTTTTATAATTATCATATTTAGACGAACAAGCAATTTTGTTACAAGTCACAACAGCAATATTTTCCTTTAAAAATTGATCATATATTGAAGCAACTACATCATTTGCAGTGATATCAACAAAAATACTGTTACGTAAATTTAAACTTTTTGATTGTGAAATAAATGCACTCAAATCAGCTTTTTCTCCTTTTTCAATAAGTTCTTTCCAATCTTTTAAGGCAATTCCTTCTTCATTAAAATGCATTTTTCTTGAATTTGAAATCGCAATAACTCGTACATTTATCTTTAAATTCTCTTTTAAAAATTTCTTTTGTTGGTAAATTTGATCCATGAATTTCTCTCCTACATTTCCAACACCCATAACAAAAAGGTTTAATTGTTTGGTATTCTCTTCAAAGAAGCGTTCATGAAGCGTATTTAAAGCCTTTTTAACATCATTTTTATTGATAACTACAGAAATATTTCGTTCTGAAGCTCCTTGTGCAATGGCTCTAATGTTTACGTTGTTTTTTCCTAAAGTACTAAACATTTTTCCACTCAAACCTTGATGATTTTTCATGTTTTCGCCAACAATAGCAACAATACATAAGTCTTTTTCAACAATACAAGGATTGATTTTATTTTGAGATATTTCGAATTCAAAGGTTTCGTCAATTGCATTTTTAGCTTTATCTGCATCATTATTTAGAATTCCGATACAAATTGAGTGTTCTGAGGAAGCTTGTGTGATAAAAACTACATTAATATTTTCTCTGGATAAAACTTCAAACAAACGTTTGGAAGAACCAGCAACACCAATCATTCCCGAACCTTCAAGAGTTAGTAGAGCAATATCTTCGATATGTGAAATTCCTTTAACTGGATTTCCATTGCTTTGTAGCGTATTTGATATTAAAGTTCCATTGGCTTCAGCATCAAAAGTATTTTTAATCCAAATAGGAATATTAGCTTTTAAAACAGGTTGAATAGTTGGTGGATAAAGCACTTTGGCACCAAAATGAGACAATTCCATTGCTTCTTCATAAGAAATTGTTTCAATGGGTTGCGCTTGTTTTACCATTTTTGGGTTTGCCGTAAACATTCCGTTTACATCTGTCCAAATTTCTAAAGAGTTAGCATGACATCCATTAGCTAAAATGGCAGCCGTAAAATCAGAACCACCACGACCTAATGTTGTAGTATTTCCTTTTTCATCCGAAGCAATAAATCCCGGTAATAAAACTACTTGAGATTTATTAGACTTAAAATAATCTTCAATTAATAAGTTAGTTACATTAAAATTAACAGATGCTTTTCCGAAATTAGAATTCGTTTTAATTAACTCACGGCTATCTTTAAATACTGAATCTGAAACTTTCTCTTTCGAAGCAACAGCAATGATTTGAGAAGACAAAAGTTCCCCAAAACTGGCAATGGCATCAGAAGTTCTTGGAGATAATTCGCCTAATAAAAAACAACCATCTAAAAGTATTTTCAATTGATTGAATTCAGTAGTAATCGTTTCAATTACTTGTTTTTGATAACTTTCTGAAACTAAATTACTAATGGTTTCGAAATGTTTTTGTTGAATTTCTTCTAAAGTTACTTTATAAGATTCATTTTTAGAAGCTGCTTCATTTGAAGCTTTTAAAAGTAAATCCGTCACACCACTAAAGGCAGAAACTACAACTGCTATTTTGTTATTTTGAGATTTTTTGGAAACAATATCGAGAACTAATTTTATATTTTGCGAGTTGGCAACAGAAGTTCCACCAAATTTTAATACTATCATTTTATTGAATTTTAAGAATAAAGAATTTTATCTTTCTTTCGAAAGAACATATAGAATGGATTATATGTAGAAATTCACCCCGAAAGGGGTTGTAGTTGTTGTAGAAGTTGAGCCAATAAAACTTTCAACCGCAAGTTGGGTTGTGTAAGAAGTAGCGTATATTTTATTGTGTTTCAACATATTTCAAATGTAGAACATTTATTTTGAGTATAAAAAAAGCATTTTCATTTTTATGAATATGTCATTTTTAGCTAGTAGTTTCGTTGTAAATCAAAATATTACTAATTTTAGATAAGTCAAAATGACAATATGATAATAAATAGTAGTTAAAAATGTTGCTTTTTAACAATCGTTTGTAGAATTTTGGAGAATATTTAAATTAAGAAATGGAAACCATACATTATATAAGTTCAGATTTATTGTCTATTGACACAATTCATACAATTATTAGAGAAGATAAAAAAATAGCTTTATCAGAAGAAGCTATTGTTAATATTGAAAAATGTAGAAAGTATTTAGATGATAAAATGAAATCTCATGGGGAACCAATTTACGGAATTAATACGGGATTTGGTTCGTTATGTAATGTAGAAATTTCTAAAGAAAACTTAACAAAACTTCAAGAAAACTTGATAAAATCGCATGCTTGCGGAACTGGTGAAGAAGTTCCAAGTGAGATTGTTAAAATTATGTTGTTGTTAAAAATACAATCATTAAGTTACGGACATTCAGGTGTTCAATTAGCTACAGTTGAACGTGTAATTGAGTTTTTTAATAATGATATTTTACCTGTAATTTATACGCTTGGTTCTTTGGGAGCAAGTGGTGATTTAGCACCTTTAGCTCACTTAGCATTGCCTTTAATAGGTGAGGGTGAAGTTTATATGGACGGATTTAGACAACCTTCAAGTAAAGTATTGGAAAAAATGAATTGGCAACCTATTGTAATGCAATCTAAAGAAGGATTGGCTTTATTAAATGGAACCCAATTTATGAGTGCATATGGAACATATATTCTATTAAAATCTTGTAAATTATCTTATTTAGCGGATTTAATTGGAGCTATTTCTTTAGAAGGTTTTGATGGACGAATTGAACCTTTTAATGATTTAATTCACTTAATAAGACCTCACAAAGGACAAATTCAAACAGCCAGAAGATTAACTGAATTATTAGAAGACAGTGAAATTATAGCACAACCAAAGAAACATGTTCAAGATCCATATTCTTTTAGATGTATGCCACAAGTTCATGGTGCTAGTAAAGACACAATCGAATATGTAAAGAAAGTTTTTAGAACCGAAATTAATTCTGTCACAGATAATCCAAATATATTTGTAGGTGAAGATGAAATTATTTCTGGTGGAAATTTTCACGGTCAACCTCTAGCTTTAGCTTTTGACTTTTTAGGAATAGCTTTAGCTGAATTGGGAAGTATTTCGGAAAGAAGAACTTACCAGTTAATTTCAGGGTTACGTGATTTACCAGCATTTTTAGTGGATAATCCAGGATTGAATTCAGGTTTTATGATTCCACAATATACAGCAGCAAGTATTGTTAGTCAGAATAAGCAATTGGCTACACCAGCAAGTATTGATAGTATTGTTTCTAGTAACGGCCAAGAAGATCACGTTTCTATGGGTGCAAATGGAGCAACAAAAACATTGCGAATTGTAGATAATTTGGAACGTATTTTAGCCATTGAATTAATGAATGCTTCTCAAGCAATAGAATTCAGAAGACCTTTACAATCAAGTGAGTTTATAGAAAGTTTTATCAAATCTTATAGAGATGAAGTTTCTTTTGTAAAAGAAGACAGAATTTTACATTATGACATTGAAAAAACAATTGCTTTTTTACAAAGTTTTCAAATAGAGCTGGAGGAATAGGTTTTAAAGAAACAAACTCAAAATTCCCAGAATAGCAGGAATTCCTTGTACATAAAATATTCTTTTTGAAACAGAAAATGCTCCGTAAATTCCAGCAATCAGCACACAGTTTAGGAAAAACATGGCTATATTTCTTGACCACATTTCGTCTGTAATAAGAAGAGACCAAATTAGACCAGCAGCCAAAAAACCATTGTATAATCCTTGATTGGCAGCCATGACTTTAGTTTTATCAAACATATCAGAAGGAATGGTTTTAAACACTTTTCTACCAACGGTTGTCCAAACAAACATTTCTAACCATAAAATATAAAGATGAATTAAAGCAACAAGACCAATAATAATTTGTGATAGCATATTCATAGTTAATTTTTTAAAGTTTAAAGTTATTTTCAATTCTTTTATCTGGAACAAGCCAAATTAAAGCAACAGCAATATATAAAACTCCAGCAATAATAGGTTTATACATAGCAAAACAAATTGCAATTATATATAGTAAAGTTGATATTTTTCCTTTTCTATCTTTTCCAATTGCATTTGCAATTACTGACTCTTTTCCTTCAATTTTAATAATATTATATTGAAGAATAAAATAGGCTAGTGCACTACCTAATAAAACTAAACCATACAAAAACATTGGAAAAGCATCAAATTCACTTTCACCAAGCCATGCAGTTGCAAAAGGAATTAAGGACAGCCAAAAAAGTAAATGCATATTTGCCCAAAGAATTTTCCCGTTCACTTTTTGAACAGCATGCATTAAATGATGATGATTGTTCCAATAAATTGCAACATAAATAAAACTCAAAATATAACCTAAAATTTTAGGAAGTAAAGGCTTTATGTCTTCAAAAGTGTTGCCTTCAGGAACATTAAATTCTAAGACCATAATCGTAATAATTATAGCTAAAACGCCATCACTAAAAGCTTCAAGTCTGTTTTTGTTCACTATTTTATTTTTTAAGAATCAATCTGATTAATAAAAAGATACCTACAACTTCTAAAGCCATTCCTACGATCAAAAATCCAGTTGCAAGTTGCCAATGCATTATTTTAAATAAGGCTCCTAAAATTGTGACTGCCATTCCTAATAAAAACGTTACAAATGGTATTTTGTACTCTTTGATCATGTTAATTAGTTTATTACTTCAACAACTGTTGTTAATTTTGATTGAGGATAATCTTTTATATGCATTTCTAATTCTAAAAAATCTCCGCTAATATTTTTAATTCTTACTATTAAATCAGCATCAGATTTTAAAAAAGCAGCTGTTTTTTTTGAACTTTTAAGAATATACGAACAATCATCAATCCAAATAACTTCAAAGTCTAGCACAAAATCTTCTCCTAATTTTCTTTCTGTTTGTAAATTCCCCTTTCTTTCGATGATATAGGTCACACCTAGTTCATCATCTTGAAGTTTAAATTTACCATTTTTATAATTCTTACAATTTTGAGCATAACTAAAAGCTGAAATACAAAAAAAAAGAATAAATAAGAGAATGTTTTTTTTCATTTTATTTCCACTTAAAGTTTTTCTCAATAGCTTTAATCATTTCTCCTGCAATATCTTTGTTAGTTGCTCCTTCAATTCCTTCTAGACCAGGAGAAGAGTTTACTTCTAACAATAAAGGTCCTTTGCTAGAGCGAATAATATCAACACCAGCGACTTTTAAATCCATTGCTTTTGCTGCTTTTATAGCGATTTTCTTTTCTTCTGGTGTCACTTTTACAATTGAAGCAGTTCCACCCATGTGAATGTTAGCTCTAAATTCACCCGGAGCAGCTTCTCTTTGCATTGAAGCGACAACTTTTCCGTCCACCACAAAAAGACGTAAATCTTTTCCGTTGGCCTCTTTAATAAATTCTTGTACTAATATGTTCGCATTTAAACTTTTGAAAGCATTGATTACAGATTCAGCGGCTTTTTTAGTTTCAGCTAAAACAACACCTTTTCCTTGAGTACCTTCTAATAATTTTACGATTAGGGGAGAACCACCAACCATTTTAATTAAATCATCTGTGTCTAATGGAGAATTAGCAAAACCCGTTGTTGGAATATCAACTCCATTATTTAAAAGTAATTGCAATGAAAAAAGTTTATCACGAGATTGTGTTATAGCTGCAGCATTGTTTAAAGCAAATACCTTTAAAGCTTCAAATTGACGTGTCAACGCACAACCATAATAGGTCATACTTGGACGAATTCTAGGAATTACAGCATCAAAATTATTTAATATTTTTCCACCACGATAGTGAATTTCAGGAGTATCTGCGTCTAATTTCATGTAACAGTACTTCAAATTTAAGAAGTGCATTTCATGACCACGCATTTCTCCAGCTTCCATAATTCTTTTATTGCTATATAACTCTGGATTACTAGCTAAAACACCAATTCGTAAACCTTTTTTTTCTGAAGATTCGGTATAATAAAATTCTTTTAAATTTTCATTTGAGGGTTGACCTAATACAAATTTTTGTTCTGGATCAACCATCACCCTACCAGACATAGCTTCTCTACCTAGCAGCATTCGAAACCCCATTGAATCACGATTGGTTAGGGTAAGTTCAATTTCCCATGTTTTGCCACCTAAAGAAACATTTGTGCTAATAACATAACGCTTTTCTCGAAAACCACTTGAACTTTTTACAATTCTTTGATCTACTAATTGAGCTTCACAATGTATAAGCGCTTTTGCATTATTCTGAATAGGATTAATATCGAATTTTACCCATTCTTGATTATCTTTTGAATATGTTTTTATGTTTATAGCATGAAGGGCAGAAGTTTTAGCTCCTGAATCTACTCTTGCTTTGATAGTTGGAATACCAATTGCTGGTAATGAACACCATTCTTCGGATCCTACAATGACTTTTTGTTGCATTTTATTCTTTTAATTTAATAATAATCGAAAGTACTATTTTTTTTGATGTGACTAGAAAAAAAAACCTACTTTTCAGCAGGTTTTTCATATTTTTTAATTGTTATGATTAGTTCTTGTTTTTCTTCGTCTAATTCCATAAAAATTTCATCACCTTCATGTATTTTTGATGTAATAATTTCTTCAGCTAAAGAATCTTCTACATATTTTTGAATAGCTCTTTTAAGAGGTCTTGCACCAAATTGTTTGTCGAATCCTTTTTCAGCGATATAATCTTTTGCTTTTTCAGATAAATTTAAAGTATATCCTAAATCTTTAATTCTTAGGTATAATTTATCCATTTCAATATCAATAATTTTATCGAGATCTTCTTTTTCCAAAGCATTAAAAACAACGACATCGTCAATTCTATTTAGGAATTCAGGAGCAAAGGCTTTTTTAAGAGCATTTTCAATAATTCCTTTTGAATTGTCATCAGCTTGAGCTACTTTTGAAGCAGTTCCAAAACCAACACCTTGCCCAAAGTCTTTTAATTGACGTGCGCCAACGTTTGAAGTCATTATGATAATAGTATTTCTAAAATCAATTTTACGACCTAAACTATCTGTTAAATGACCGTCATCTAATACTTGAAGCATCATGTTAAATACATCAGGATGCGCTTTTTCAATTTCATCTAAAAGAATTACACTGTATGGTTTTCTTCTAACTTTTTCTGTCAATTGCCCACCTTCTTCATAACCAACATACCCTGGAGGTGCACCTACTAATCTTGAGATAGCAAATTTTTCCATATATTCACTCATATCAATACGTATTAAAGCATCTTCTGAGTCAAATAACTCTTTAGCTAATACTTTGGCTAACTGTGTTTTACCAACTCCCGTTTGACCTAAAAATATAAACGAACCAATAGGTTTGTTAGGGTCTTTTAACCCAGCTCTATTTCTTTGAATTGACTTCGCAATTTTATTTACAGCCTCATCTTGTCCAATGACTTTTGCTTGAATAAGTTCTGGTAAATGAGCTAATTTATTACTCTCGGTTTGTGCAATTCTATTCACTGGAATTCCGGTCATCATTGAAACAACATCAGCAACATTGTCTTCAGAAACCTCAATTCTATTATTTTTAGCATCTTCTTCCCATTTTTCTTGAGCAATAGCTAAATCTTTTTCAATGCGTTTTTCGTCATCACGCAATTTTGCTGCCTCTTCGTATTTCTGTTTTTTAACCACAGAATTCTTCAAGTCTCTAACTTCTTCTAACTGACGTTCTAAATCTAAAATTTGTTTAGGAACATCAATATTTGTAATATGAACTCTAGAACCTGCTTCATCTAAAGCGTCAATAGCTTTGTCTGGCAAGAATCTATCAGTCATGTAACGATTTGTCAACTTTACACAAGCTTCAATGGCTTCGTCACTATAAGTTACACTATGGTGATCTTCATATTTACCTTTTATATTATGTAAGATAGTAATGGTTTCTTCAACAGAAGTTGGTTCAATAATTACTTTTTGAAAACGTCTTTCTAAAGCACCATCTTTTTCAATATATTGTCTATACTCATCTAATGTTGTTGCACCAATGCATTGTAGTTCACCTCTTGCTAAAGCCGGTTTAAACATATTTGAAGCATCAAGGGAACCCGTTGCTCCACCTGCACCAACAATAGTGTGAATTTCATCAATGAAAAGTATGATATCATCATTTTTTTCAAGCTCATTCATAACAGCTTTCATGCGTTCTTCAAACTGTCCACGGTATTTTGTCCCAGCGACTAAACTAGCTAAATCGAGCGTTACAACACGTTTGTTAAATAAAACACGTGATACTTTTTTCTTAATAATCATAAGAGCTAAACCTTCTGCAATTGCAGATTTTCCAACTCCAGGTTCACCAATTAGTAAAGGATTGTTTTTCTTTCTACGGCTTAGAATTTGAGAAACTCTTTCAATTTCTTTTTCACGTCCAACAACAGGATCTAACTTTCCTTCTTCTGCCATTTCGGTTAAATCTCTACCAAAATTATCTAATACTGGAGTTTTTGATTTTTTTGTTGTTTTATTTCCAGATGTTGGGTTATTGAAAGAACTATCTTTAATTCCGTCATCTTGACCAGAATCTTCGTTATATGATTCGGCTTTAGGTAAGTTTTCTATAAAATCTTCTTCGTTATTTATCATAGCAATATAATTTTCTTTAACGGTTTCATAATCAATTTTTAATTTTTTCATCAACTTAGTAGTTGGATCATTTTCATTACGTAGAATACATAACAATAAATGTGCCGTACTCACAGCAGAACTATTATAGAGCTTTGCTTCAAGAAAAGTAGTTTTAATTGCTCTTTCTGCTTGTCTTGTTAAGTGAAGGTTTTTTTTATCATTGTTTTGAATTCCTGTCGAATTGGCAGGGCTTAGGACTTCAACTTTCTTGCGTAAATGACTAAAATCAACAGCTAAGTTATTCATTATAGTCATGGCTTTCCCGCTCCCATCTCGAAGTATTCCTAAAATTAAATGTTCAGTACCAATAAAATCGTGTCCTAAACGTAAAGCTTCTTCTTTACTATAGGTAATTACGTCTTTTACTCTTGGTGAAAAATTTTCATCCATATATTTATTCCTTTCAGCTTTAAAAATAGTAAACATAATTTTTTTCTCCTAACACTTTCTAAGAAGTGCCA
>NZ_CAXBFR010000102.1:0-10340 GCF_963975005.1 uncultured Flavobacterium sp. | reverse complement strand
TAAACCTCTTTCTTATAATAATGGGGTAATTCTAAACTAGCTATTGCTAAGGAATCAAAATTAGCATTCCATTCATTTTTTGATTTATGTTTTTCATAAACCTTTTTTCTAAGGGCATAACTGGAATCAATGTTTTTAATAAAATCTTTTGAATTTCTAAAAAACACATCATACATACTCGAACGATCTTTTTCATTTAAAAGATACATTTCCATTAGATAATTATTTTTTTCACCACCTCTTCCACAAAAAACTATGGAGTTGTCAAAATCTTTAGAATTAATCATTACCATTAAACTATCATTTTTGTCAAAATATACATATTGATATTCTGGTTGATGTTTAAAAATATATAACCCTGGAGTTAAGGAATCAAATTTGTGTAGAAAACGATTTTTTTTGTCTAAAAATATAGTGTCAATTACTTCATTGTCTTTTAGAAATAAGACATAATTTGTTTGAGGATTAATAACCTCGCCACCAAAATAAGCTGTAAAATCTTCATCACTGTGTTTTTTGTCACAAGATGTAAACATGCCTAATGATAACAATGCTAGAACTGAAGGTAATAAATGTAAATATTTTATCATGCTATATTATTTCGAAAACAAATTTATAGTTTACATTTTAATGGCATTGTTAAAGCATAGTTAAATTAAACCTATTATTATTCTAAATAAGACCATAAAAAACTACGAATTTAACACAAAAAAGTAAACGTAATTTACTACTTTTGCAAAAAATATATTTAGCATGTTAACAGTTTCTAATTTATCGGTTCAATTTGGTAAACGTATATTATTTGATGAAGTAAACGCTACCTTTACCCAAGGTAATTGCTACGGAATTATTGGTGCAAATGGTGCAGGAAAGTCAACTTTCATGAAGATTATTGCAGGAGATATGGATCCAACTGCAGGAAGAGTGATTCTTGAGCCAGGAAAACGTATGTCGGTTTTAAATCAAAATCACAATATGTTTGACGAAAATACGGTATTAGAAACAGTTTTGATGGGTAACAAAGTTTTACATAAGGTGAAAGCCGAAATGGATGCTTTATATTTAGATTATAATGAAGAAAACGCCAATAGAATAGGAGAGTTGCAGTTGCAATTTGACGAAATGGATGGTTGGAATGCGGAATCTGATGCAGGTTCAATGCTTTCTAATTTGGGGATTTCTGCTGATTATCACTACAATTTAATGGGTGATTTGGAAGGGAAACTAAAAGTCCGTGTCTTACTAGCACAAGCTCTTTTTGGAAATCCAGATGTTTTAATTATGGATGAGCCTACCAATGATTTGGATTTTGAAACAATTGGTTGGTTAGAAAATTTCTTGGCTAATTATGAAAATACAGTTTTAGTAGTTTCGCACGATAGACACTTTTTAGATTCAGTTTGTACACATATTTCAGATATTGATTTCGGAAAAATTAATAACTACTCTGGAAATTATACGTTTTGGTATGAAAGTAGTCAATTAGCAGCGAAACAAAAAGCACAACAAAATAAAAAAGCTGAAGAAAAGAAAGCTGAATTAGAAGAGTTTATTCGTCGTTTTTCTGCCAATGTTGCCAAATCTAAACAAGCAACTTCTCGTAAAAAAATGATCGATAAGCTAAATTTAGACGAAATCAAACCTTCAAGCAGAAGATATCCAGCGATTATTTTTGATACAGAAAGAGAAGCAGGTGACCAAATATTAAACGTACAAAACTTAAGTGCTTCGACTGATGGAGAAATTTTGTTTAAAGATGTACATTTAAACATGGCAAAAGGAGATAAAATTGTAGTTTTCTCTAAAGATTCTAGAGCAACAACAGCTTTTTATGAAATCTTAAACGGAAACCAAAAACCTGATTCAGGAGAATTTGATTGGGGAATAACAACAAACCAATCGTATTTGCCAGCAGATAATCATGCTTTTTTTGAAAGCAAGGACTTAAATTTGGTAGATTGGTTGCGTCAATGGGTAAAAACAGAAGAAGAAAGAGACGAAGTATATATTAGAGGTTTTCTTGGAAAAATGATTTTCTCTGGTGAAGAAGCGCTAAAAAAATGTAACGTTTTATCGGGTGGAGAAAAAGTACGTTGTATGCTTTCTCGAATGATGATGATGCGTGCCAATGTATTAATGTTGGACGAACCAACCAATCACTTGGATTTGGAATCTATTACAGCCTTTAATAATTCATTAAAAAACTTTAAAGGTTCAATGTTGTTCACAACACATGACCACGAATTTGCACAAACTGTAGGAAACAGAATCTTCGAAATAACACCAAACGGAGTTATAGATAGATACATGACATTTGACGAATATTTAGATGATCCAAAAATTAAGGAACAAAGAGCTAAAATGTATAATTAATTGAAAAGCTAATATTATAAACACTAAATCCCAATTTTTTAAGTTGGGATTTTTTATATCTTTACATTATGAAACACCTAGCACTACTAAGAGGAATAAACGTATCAGGGCACAACATGATTAAAATGGATGCTTTAAAAAGCATGCTAGAAAAGATTGGATTTCAGAATATTGAAACCTATATACAATCAGGAAATGTGTTTTTAGAATCAGAAGATGAAAATGCACAAAGTGTTGGATTTACTATTAAACAAGAAATAGTAAAACAATTAGGTTTTGATGTTCCTACAATTGTAATCAACAAATCGGATTTAGAAAAATGCTTGACCAATAATCCATTTTTCAAAGAAAAAGATATTGATACTAAGAAACTATACGTTGCTTTTATCTCAAAAGAATTAAACAATAACGCTTTAAATGATTTAAAAATAAGTCAATTCAAACCAGATGAAGCATTCATAGATGGAAACAGAATTTACATGAAGTTAGAAACTGGAGCAGGAAATACTAAATTGACTCAAAAATACATCGAAAAAAAGTTAAATGTAACGGCAACTTCAAGGAATTGGAACACCGTAAATAAGTTGCTAGAAATGTTTGAAGAATAGCATTTGTAAGTTTATCATATAGTTATTTTTTATTTATGAATTGGTTATATCAATAAATGCAAGAGTGATTTCCAAATTGCTTTTTTGTAACTTTATAAAATAACCAATAAAAAATAAACATGAAAAGAAATGCCACAGCCGTTTGGAACGGTGACGTTAAAACAGGAAACGGAAAAATATCAACACAAAGTACGGCTTTAAATAATGCACAATATTCATTCAAAACACGTTTTGAAGATGGAGTAGGAACAAACCCAGAAGAATTAGTTGCTGCAGCACATGCTGGTTGTTTTTCTATGCAACTGTCAGCTTTTATTGGAGAATTAGGTCATAAGATAGAAAGTATCCAAACTAAGTGTGAAATAAACTTAGTAGAAGGTTCAATCATTGGTTCGCATTTAATTGTAGAAGCTAAAATTGACGGAATTTCTGAAGATAAATTTCAAGAATTAGTGACTAAAGCGGAAAAAAATTGTCCAATATCAAAATTATTAGACACTGTAATCACTTCAAGTGCTACTTTAGTTTAAGTTTGTAATTAATTATAAATTAATCAAATCCTTTATTTTTAATAGAGGATTTTTTTATTTCAATAAAGTTTTTAATTGAATTAGAAAGCCGATTTCAAAAATTAGAATTTGATTTTTCTTTTTGGAATTTCTTTTTCTTACATTTGTAGGGTATGGATGATTTCTCTCCAAAAGAAGGAATCTTGCCTATCAAAAGATAGGTTGATTTTAAAATAACCCATAACGAGTTTGGGTATAAAAAATTCATTTATGTCAGTTTTAGAAAAAAATGCTGCTAATCATGCAATTGCTTTAGAGGATCAATATGGTGCTCACAATTATCATCCACTTCCAGTTGTATTAGCAAAAGGAGAAGGAGTTTATGTTTGGGATGTTGATGGAAAAAAATATTATGATTTTCTTTCAGCTTATTCAGCTATAAATCAAGGACATTGTCATCCTGCAATTATTGGAGCGATGATTGAGCAAGCCAAAACATTAACCTTAACTTCTCGTGCTTTTCACAATGATAAATTAGGAGTTTACGAAGAATACATTACAAAATACTTTGGTTTTGACAAAGTATTACCGATGAATACAGGTGCTGAAGCTGTAGAAACGGCTATCAAAATTTGTAGAAAATGGGCTTATGAGAAAAAAGGTGTTTCAGAACAAGAAGCACAAATAATAGTTTGTGACAATAACTTCCACGGAAGAACTACAACTATTATCTCGTTTTCAAATGATGAAAACGCCAGAAAGAATTTCGGTCCGTTTACGGCAGGTTTTATCAGAATTCCTTATGACGATATAGAAGCTTTAGAAAAAGCCATTAAATCATCTAAAAACATAGCTGGTTTCTTGGTTGAGCCTATTCAAGGTGAAGCTGGAGTTTATGTACCAAGTACAGATTATTTAGCCAAAGCTCAAAAAATATGTAAAGACAACAACGTTTTGTTTATTGCAGATGAAGTTCAAACCGGAATTGCTCGTACGGGTTCAATTTTAGCGGTTTGTGGAGATTGTTCTTGTGAAAATGCTTGCGAAAAACAAGCAACTTATGTTCAACCAGACCTATTAATTTTAGGAAAAGCTTTATCTGGTGGAGTTTATCCAGTTTCAGCTGTATTGGCAAATAATGATGTCATGAATGTTATCAAGCCCGGACAACATGGTTCGACTTTTGGAGGAAATCCAATCGCTGCTGCTGTAGCTATCGCTGCTTTAGATGTAGTTAAGGATGAGAACCTAATTCAAAATGCTAGAAAACTTGGTGATTTATTCAGAAGTGAATTAAATAAATATATAGAAACTTCTTCGATTGTTTCTTTAGTTAGAGGTAAAGGATTGCTTAATGCAATTGTCATAAACGATTCAGAAGAAAGCGAAACCGCTTGGAATATCTGTATGAAATTGTCTGAAAACGGTTTATTAGCAAAACCAACTCATGGAAACATCATTCGTTTTGCACCACCTTTAGTAATGACAGAAGAACAATTGTTAGATTGTGTTTCAATAATTACCAAGACTTTAAAAGAGTTTGAAAAATAATATATTGTTTTAAACAACAAAAAAGGCTTTCAGAAATGAAAGCCTTTTTTGTTGTTATCTATTGCTAAACTGTCTAATCAGTTCTTCAAGTTGTTCTTGTTGTTCTATGTCTTTTCCTGTGACTTTCATGTAGATGTAGTAGATTATTGTAAGTATACTTAAGATAAAAGCAACTAAGTTTACAATTTTCCAAGTGTTTACACCTTTTAAGCTATATGTTTCAGGGTCTTGATTGTAGACATCAGTAGCTTTTTTAGCCAAGAATAATCCTATTCCTGATAATACAAGACCTCCAAATCCACTGGTACAACAGCATCCGATATAAGATACTATTCCAAGAATCATTATGGCTTGTTCGTTAGGTAGTTTTTGTTTTTCCATTGTTTAAATTTAGTTTATTGGTTTTAGTTTATATAAATTTTATAAAAATAACTCACAACCATTATAACGCCATTTGCTACTGCAAGAACAGCTATGGGTGTTAAATAGTTTCTTTTTTTATCTAGTAAGTGTAAGGTTATGGTAAGGCCAAATAGGAGTAACGTATAAATTGCAGGAAACATTTTAAAGGCTTCAATGAATTCGCCGTCTAACAATAAAGCTAAAGATCTTTGTGTTCCGCAACCCATACAGTCAATTCCAAATATTGATTTGTTCATACAGGGAACCATATATTCTTCCATAAAATTAATTTTATTTGCATACAATTTTACAAATAAAAAATGTAATTGTAGTTAAATCCTTTAATCTTTTTTACTTTTGATACTGAAATAATTAAATAAAAAAGCAATGTCAGATTTTCAAATAGGAGATAAAGTTTCAGTTTTAGACGATGCGATTGATGGAGTTGTTACAGGAATAAATTCTGATCAAATTACCATTGAAACAAGCGATGGTTTTCCGATGACATATTTTGTCAATGAATTGGTTAAAAATTTAATTTCCAGTGACTTGAGAGGCTTTATCTCAAACTCTGCTATAAGTCAAGTAAAAGCTGAAAAACAAGAAGAAAAAAAGCGAACTTTTACTAAAGATAAGAAATCTTCAAGAGAAGTTTTTGCATTAGAAGTAGATTTACACATCGAAAAACTAGTCCCAAATAAAACCGGATTAAGCAATTATGATATTTTAAATATACAAATGGACACTGCAAAACGACAAATGGATTTTGCTATTCGTAACCGAATTCCTAAGTTGGTTTTAATTCATGGAGTTGGTGAAGGAGTTCTAAAAAGTGAATTAGATTTCCTATTAAGACGATACGAAAATATAACAGTCCAAGAAGCCAATTACCAAAAATATGGTCAAGGTGCTATGGAAGTTTATTTTTTACAGAAAAAGTAAATTAGATTGTTGTTTGGTAGCTTCCAACTAAATATTCTTCAAAACTAAAGCTATTAGTACCATTTGAAAAATTTACATTTACAAGTTTGAAAGAATAAGTATATCCTAGCAAAGTTGTTCCGTCTGTGTCGTAACGTTGGGTTGTAGTTACATCAATTGTTCCTCCTGATGCTTTCCATTCATTGGTTACAGTTGGACTTGCAGGTGCAATTGTACTACAAATAGTTGTTGTTGTTACAGTGTCGTTGTATAATCTATATAACACTGAAGTTGTTGAAGCATCAATTTCGTAAGATTTTGTGTAGGGAAAAGCGGTTTGAGTTGGATCATAAGTATAAGGCTCAGCCGTAATATCTAATAATAATAACTCATCATTATTTATTTTATATAAAAAAGTCTTGTTAACATCTGAACACTTTTGAATTTCTTGACCCGAAAAATTAAAAGACTCAAGCGTAATGTCACCATCATCACAAGAATTGAACATAAAAACAATTGATATAAGGAATAAAAGCTTTTTCATTGGGAAATATTTTTAGCAAAAATAACTTTAATCTTTATATTATAAATTTTTTTTGATAAAATTATGATATTAAAATCATTGAAAACCTTTTCAAATTAAAAATTCTACTATATTTGAAAATTAACAAACCAAATTAAAAATTTAGATGAGTTCACTTATAAAAACTAATTACCCAGCACTTTATACTTTAATAACTGTGTTCTTCTTTTGGGGATTTATTGCTGCTGGAAACAGTATTTTTATTCCTTTTTGTAAAAGTTATTTTTCTTTAGATCAGTTTCAATCACAATTAGTTGATTTTGCCTTTTATACAGCCTATTATATTGGTGCTTTATTATTGTTTGCTTTAGGAAATAGTTCCGGTAAAGATATTGTTGGAAAATGGGGATATAAAAAGAGTATAGTTTATGGTTTACTATTTTCAGCACTTGGAGCTGGAGCTATGATTATTGCTGTAGAAGCTAATCTATATGCAGGAATGTTAGTAGGATTGTTCATAGTTGCTTTAGGATTTTCATTGCAACAAACAGCTGCCAATCCGTTTGCTATTTTATTGGGTGATCCAAAAACAGGAGCAAGTCGTGTAAATCTTGGTGGTGGAATCAATTCATTCGGAACAACTATTGGTCCCATTGTAATTGCTTTAGCTTTATTTGGAACAGCTTCTTCCGTAACTGATGAACAAATAAAATTATTAGAATTAAATAAAGTAGTAATCTTATATGTTTGCGTTGGATTACTTTTCATAGCAGCAGCTGCATTATTCTACTTTTCAAAGAAAGTGCCCTCAGGTATTTCTGAAGAACCTATTGAACCAGCAAATAAAGCCCTAAAAACATTAGTTGTAATGACAATTTTATTAGGTGTAATGTTTACTCCAGTTTTTCAAAGTTATAAAAGCGAAGATGCTAAGACAATAGAATCCCTTCAAAAAGCAATTGACTTTGATAAAACGGATAAAAATATTGAAAAATTAAAAGATTATACAGGAGATGAATTAACTATTTATAGAATAGAAATGCAAACTAAAAGTGATAAATTAACTGAATTAAAGTCAAATTTAGAACACTACAGAATGTATTGGCTTTTTGGAGCTTTAGCAGTTATTATAGGAGGAATTTTATTCTCTTATACATCAGCTAAAAAGAAAGCAGAAGGTTGGGGAGCAATGCAATATCCTCAGTTGGTTTTAGGAATGCTTGCAATATTCACATATGTTGGAGTTGAAGTAGCAATCGGAAGTAATTTAGGTGAATTATTAAAACTAAAAGAATTTGGAGGTTTAGAATCTTCAGATATTGCACCCTATATTTCTATGTATTGGGGAAGTTTAATGATTGGTCGTTGGGCTGGTGCTGTTAGTGTTTTTGATTTAAAAGGTGCTAAGAAAACTATAGCTTTAATCATTGTGCCTTTAGTGGCTTTTGCAGTTATTCTTGGAGTTAATATACTTTCTGGAAAAGATATGAAACCATTATATTATTATGTATTCTGTGTTTTCATTCAAATTGGTGCTTTCTTTTTGAGTAAAGATAAACCAGCAAGAACTTTAACTATTTTTGGAACTTTCGGAATCATAGCAATGCTAATCGGTTTATTCACAACAGGAACAGTTGCCATCTATGCTTTCTTGGCTGGTGGATTAGCTTGTTCGATAATGTGGCCATCCATTTTTAGTTTATCTATTATTGGGTTAGGAAAATATACTTCTCAAGGTTCAGCTTTCTTGGTTATGATGATTCTTGGTGGTGGAATTATTCCGCCAATTCAAGGGAAATTGTCTGATATTATTGGAATTCACCAATCGTATATTGTTGCTGTTGTTTGTTTTGCTTACTTAACACTTTTCGCAATTTTAGTGAAAGGAATTCTGAAAAAACAAAACATCGATGTCGATGCTATAGAAGTAGAAGGTAGTCACTAATTTCCATGAAAATGAAAATCTCATTATCATAAATTCCAAATTCCAATTTTTTGCTAAAGTTGGAATTTGGAATTTCATTTTTGGAATTTCTTATTTGTATCTTTGCCTAAATTATTAAAATCGAATGTCAAAACGTATATATTTAGATAGTGCTGCTACTTCATCAGTACATCCAGAAGTTATTAAAGTAATGATTGAAGTATTGCAAAACGATTACGGAAACCCATCTTCAACACACAGCTTTGGTAGAAGTGCTAAAACTTTAGTTGAAACGGCTAGAAAAAGCATTGCAAAACACTTAAATTGTTCGGCTCAAGAAATTATTTTTACGAGTAATGGAACAGAAGCAACCAACTGGATTTTAACTTCTTTGGTAAAAACGCAACAAGTTAAACGTATCATTACTTCTAAGATTGAACATCATGCTACTTTATACACTGTTTTAGCGCTTGAAAAAGAATTTGGTATACAAGTTGACTTTGTTTCAATTTTGCCTTCTGGTGCGATTGATATGAAGCACTTAGAAACATTGCTTCAACAAGATATTCCGACTTTGGTTACGTTAATGCATGTGAATAATGAAATAGGAACGGTTTTAGACTTAGAAAAAGTATGTGCTTTATGTCAAGAAAATAAAGCTTTGTTTCATTGTGATACGGTACAATCTATTGGGAAAGAACTTCTTGATTTAACTAAATATCCTATTGATTTTATCGTAGCAAGTGCCCATAAGTTTCACGGACCAAAAGGAGTTGGGTTTACGTTTATTAGAAAAACGGCTTCCATAACACCTTTTACGCATGGTGGTTCTCAAGAAAAAGGATTGCGTTCTGGTACTGAAGCGGTTCATCAAATTGCTGGAATGTCTAAGGCTTTGGATTTGTGTATTGAAAACTTAGAAGCAGATAAAAAACACATTAGTGCTTTAAAAGCCTATTGTTTAGAGCAATTGAAATCCAATTTTGAAGGATTAAAAGTAAATGGTGAAGCTACTTTCTATAACATTGTTAATGTTTTGTTGCCCTTTTCGGAAGAGAAGACGGCTATGATCTTGTTTAATTTGGATATGAAAGGTATTGCAGTTTCGAGAGGAAGTGCTTGTCAGAGTGGAAGTATTAAGCCTTCTCATGTGTTGGCTGAGATTTTAGCTGATGAGGATATTAAGAAACCTTCTTTGCGAATTTCTTTTTGTCATGATAATTCTACTGACGATATTGATGCTTTAATTGATGGGTTGAGTGGGATTTAGAATTTAAAAGGCAGAAGTTGGAAATTGATATAAAAAAAGCACAGGTGAAATTTTACTTTCTCTGTGCTTTTCCCTTTTAAATTCAATTATTATGAGTTATTGAATGCTTTTTATGATGTTTGTTGCGATTTCGTTTTGACCTTCTTCGCTGGTGATATATTTTCTATCGTTTTCGTTTGAAATGAATCCTAGTTCTAAGGATATTGCTGGGCAATTAGATTTTTTTAAGATTGTAAAGTTGGCTTGTTTTACACCTCTT
>NZ_CAXBFR010000101.1:0-10489 GCF_963975005.1 uncultured Flavobacterium sp. | reverse complement strand
AATAGTAGCACAAGCCGTAAAAATATACAATAACGAACGTTTACACTGGTCATTAGATTTAAAAACACCACAAAACGTACATAAACAATACAACAAACAAACCTATAAATCCTATGCCAAAAAGGCTGCGTAGAAATGTTGGTAAGTTTATTAAAACCCGAAGAAAATTTTTAAAAAAAAACTTATCAATATTCCGATTACTTTTAACTAAATTTGAATCAATAAAAAACACTAAAAAAGGTCAACCTATTTTAGGACAAGACAAAGACGAAGGAGAATACTAGATAGTTAATATTAATTAAATCCTCTTTAGAAACTTATATTAAAATTATGAAAAACATTGATTTTAAACATTTAGTAATATTTATTTTTTTAATTTATAATAATTTATACTCTCAAAAATCAAGTTTTGTCATTACGGGTTTAAATGACACTATTTATGTTGAAAAATTCAATATAAAAACGAAAGAAATCAAAGTTAAACTTGATAATGGAGAAAAGAAAAAATTTTCTTATGAAGAAATAAAAGAGTTGTATGACTCAAAGAAAAATAAATATTTTCAAAAAATACAACCAGCTTTAGTTGAATATCCTGAATATTCTGGAACAGTATTTTTTGCAGAACGACTAACTTATGGAAAAGTTAAAATTTTTAACGCTATAATTAGTCATAATTTACATTACGGAGGAAGTGCAAATGGAAACAGATACTCTTCATTTTACATTGGTATCTATGACTCTAAGCCAGAATTAATAAATAATGAATGGTATTTAACACTAACTAAAGATGTTTATAAAATATTAAAGTTATATCTACATAGTAATGAAGCTATCCAAAAAAAACTTGATGATTTATTTTTTTTAAAAGAAGAGGATAAAGAAATTGGGAAAAAAATAATAGATTTGGTAAATGAATACAATGAATGGGCAACTTCTGAAAAATAACGATTTGCCAACCGCTGTTTTGCACAATGGCTTGGGCTTGGTTTTTCCTTCGGAAAAACCTCTATGAGTCGAAAATTTGTCTATATTTGTTATGGTCAGTTATAAATCAAAGCCACTTTCGCTAGCCGCAAAACGTTGGGCGATATTTTGCCGTAGAAACGTAAAAAACAAACCAAATATAAAATGAATAAAAGAGAAGTGACTTTTTCGAATTTAATTACGCTTATTAAAAACAGAAGACCATTTTCAATTCTTGGAATTATATTTGTATTTTCATCATTATTTATAATTCTGCCAAGTATTTTGTTTATGACAAACTCATTTATTGAACCTTATGAGAAATATAATTTTGAAAAAATTGAACAAAATGGTACAGAACTAAATGCAAAAATTACTGATTTGAGACCAGTAAATAATGTTACAATAAATGGTGAACATCCATTAAGAATTAGTTATGAATATTTAGAAAAAGGCTTAACTAAAACTGATAAATTCCAAACTATGGAATTAGAGAAAACTAATGAAATGAAAATTGGAAACGAAATTAAAATTAAAACTTTCGAAAATCAATCAAAAATTCAAAATTTGGAATCTTTTACTTTTCCATTTTATATGTTTTATATTTTACCTTTAATCTTTTTCATTATTGGTTCTATATTTTCATTTATTGGTTTAACTCCAGCTCTACTTGATTATAATCTTTACAAAAATGGCGTTGTGAAAGACGCAACATTAATCTCAATGGTTCCAAATTCAGGATTACCAATTTCTGGTATTGGACAAAGTATTTTAATAAACTATTATTACGAAAATAGAAATGGACAAAAAATATTTGGCAAATCAAAAACAATGGATTTTTCAATAATGGTTGAAAAAAAAATAGAAGATAAAATTAAAATCTTTGTTTCTGAAACTGATGAAACAAAATCTTGTCTTGTTCCGAAATTGGAATCAATGAAAAATAATTGGAAAATATAAAAAAACATCGCCCAACAGCCGTTTTGTTCAATGGCTTGGGCTTGGTTTTTCCTTCGGAAAAACCTCTATGATTCGTAATTTTGTTTTATATTCGTTGTGGTCAGTTTTAAATCTCAAGCCGCTGAAGCAAAGCCGAAAACGTTGGCAGTAATTTTTAGACAAAATGGAAGAGTTTAAGTACTCAATTAAAATTATTAATTTGAACATAAAACTATGAAAAAAGACAAGATTATATCAAAAACAGAAGATTTAGTTTATTTAATCTTATCAATTCTTGCTATTTTATTTATCATTATTGAAACAGTAGGTTTGTTTTATGTTTTTTATAGAGAGGTAAATAGATTTTCATTTTCAAGTGAAAGACCGTTGGGTCTTTCTGGGGTTCCAATCTTCTTTAATATTTTAATCACTCTTGAAATATTAGAGACATTTAAAAATCATCACAATACTATATTAAGTAAAGTGAAAATTATTTTATTAGTTGCTATCACGGCAATAGTAAGAAAAGTTATCACCATGGATATTAAGCACTCTGAACACCTTATACTTATTGGCATTGCCATATTAATACTTTCTTTTTGTATCGGATATTATTTTTTATCGAAGAAAGAAAATGTTAAATAGTATTAAAATATTTATTCTTAAAACTAGTGAAAATGAAAAATAAATTTAAAAAAATAATTGCCATTCATTTGGCATTACTAATGGTTAGTATTAGTGCATATCCTTGCACAGGAATTACTCTAAAATCTACTGACGGAGGTGTCGTTGTTTCCCGCACTGTTGAGTGGGCGCTAAACGATGCACAGCATAACAAGATTTTAGTTGTACCTCGTAATAAACAATTCGTTGGTCAAACACCTGAGGGATATAACGGAAAAAAATGGAAAGGAAATTATGGATTTGTAACCCTTACAGCATATGGCCAACCCTATGGGCCTGATGGCTTAAATGAAGAAGGACTATACGTGGGTGTATATTATCTGCCTGACTTTGCTGAATACGCTATTTACGAAAGCACAAAAGCAGAAAACTCAATGAGCGTGGGAGATTTAATGCAATGGATGTTGTCATCGTTTAAAACAGTAGACGAAATTATTGACAATTTAAATAATGTTATTGTCGTAAATGTCGACAATAAAGAATTTGGCGGAGCAGCACTTCCTTTTCATTTCAAAATTGTTGACCCAAGTGGTAACAGCAAAATAATTGAAATAGTTAACAATGGTGAAGTAAAGGTTTATGACCCGTATATTGGTGTAATTACAAATTCTCCAACTTATGATTGGCATTTAATTAATCAAAGAAATTATCTTAGTCTTTCAACAAATCCGAATAGCCAAATGAGTTTTGATGGTTACAATTTAAAGCCATTGGGCGGTGGTTCCGGATTGATTGGCTTGCCAGGTGATTTTACTCCACCATCAAGATTTGTTAGAGCAGCTGCATTTACTGCTTCGTGTCGCCCTTTAGAAACAAGCCTTGATGCTGTTTTCGAATCGTTTAGAATTTTGGACAATTTCAATATACCATTAGGAGCTCAAGTGCCAAAAGAACACCTACCGACTGATATAGTTAGTGCAACTCAAGTAACTTCTGCATCTGATTTAAAAAACAAAGTGTATTATTATCATACAATGTGGAATAGACAGATTAGAAAAATTGATTTAAACGCAATTGATTTTGCTACAGTAAAAGAGCAAATAATTGATGATGATGAATTGAAAACAAATACAGTTAAAGATGTAACACCCAATTAAATAATAAAAAGAAATAAAACCACTGCCAACAGCGTATATAAAAATAGCGTATTCGTTTTAAAATAAAAGGTCTAGAGTTTTTAAAAAAAGCTACTGTCAAACGGTATCTGAAGTACTTTTAAATATGCTAATTCTCAAACACACAAAACGTTAGAGTTCATTCTAAAAGTCTGAGCAGTGACATAGAAATTATCAACAAAGTCAAAGATGCAAATAAAATGTCAGTAATAAAATAGTGTCTTGTATTTCTGGCTTTTTTCTAACTATTTTTACTACTAAATTGAATTGAAATGAGACTAATTAATCTAATTATATTTTGTGCAGCATTTTTACTTTGTAATTATGTTGCCACAGGCCAGGCTGATACTTTTACTTACAAGGATTCTGTAAATATTGTTTTATTGAAGAATTATAATAAGCGCTATGGGGAAATAGAGCAACAGCGCTTGGCCGACTCAATAAAAAAAGTTGATATAGAAATTCAACTAAATTCTCTAAAAACAACTGATAATTCACAAAAGAAAGCGCTACTCCAACAACTAAAAGAAATTGAAGAAAAGGAGGCACAAAGAATTGCCGGTAAAAAAGCAAAAATAGATTCATTACAAAAATCAGCCAATGGATTTCCTGTAATTAGTGTCATGGAAGATACTTTGTTTTTTGTCTATTCAAAAATTGGAGCATCAACACCCAAAGAAAGAGCAAGTAATATTTCTAAGAAAATCGAAAAGTTGTATGAAGATGATTTTTTGAAAATCGATTCCATTGTAGTTATTCAAACAGAAAATACATTTGATATTGTTTATGGAGAAACTATTATCATGAGTATTTCCGAAACAGATGGGATGTGGTATAATAAAAATACGTTTGAATTGGCTGATGAATTCAAAGTCAAAGTTAAGGATTCAATAATTGAAGCAAAAAAAGAGAATAGTTTATTAAAGTTGCTAAAAAGAATTGGGTTGGTGATACTGGTTATTGTACTTGCATTGCTAATCATTAGGATACTTGGCAAAGGATACATAAGATTGTTAGATTTTATAAATATAAACAAGGAAAAGTGGCTTAAAAATTTGTCCTATAATGATTATACTTTCTTGACGGTAGAGCAGGAAATGCGGGTTATTTTATTATTAATTAAAGTTTTTCGTTGGTTTGTTTATGCTACATTACTTTACATAACCCTGCCGATTATATTTAGCATTTTTCCTTTCTCCCAGAATTGGGCTGATGCACTTTTCCTTTTAATATGGTCTCCATTTAAAGGTATTATAATTGCAGTATGGGAATATCTACCTAACCTGATTAGTATTTTGGTTATTTATTTCGTAACAAAGTATTTTATTCGTTTTGTAAAATACGTTTTTACTGAAATTGAGGCTGAAAAACTTAAAATATCCGGTTTTCATTCAGATTGGGCAGTGCCAACATTTAGCATAGTGAAATTTTTACTTTATGCTTTTATGTTTGTTCTTATATTTCCACATCTGCCAGGTTCGGATTCAAATATATTTAGAGGGGTTTCAGTATTTATCGGTCTTCTATTTTCATTAGGTTCATCTACAGCTATTGCCAATATGGTGGCGGGTTTGGTAATCACATATATGCGACCGTTTAAGATTGGCGACCGTATAAAAATAGGTGATGTTACAGGTGATGTAGTGGAAAAAACTTTATTGGTTACAAGAATAAGAACAATAAAAAATGAAATTATTACCATTCCGAACTCCTCTGTTCTATCAGGTAATACTATTAATTATACAAGCGAAGCTAATGAAAAAGGATTGATCATTTATACTACCGTAACCATTGGATACGATGTTCCATGGAAAGATATGCATCAGTCATTGATAGAAGCTGCTTTAAGAACGGATATGCTATTAAAAGATCCTAATCCATTTGTATTACAAACAAGTCTCGAAGATTTCTATGTTGCTTATCAAATTAATGCCTATACAAAAGAAGCAAGCAAACAAGCTTGGATTTATTCTAATTTGCATCAAAATATTCAGGATGTTTGTAATGAAAAGGGTATTGAAATCCTATCACCGCATTATCGGGCTGTAAGAGATGGAAATATGACAACAATTCCAACAGATTATTTGTCAAATGATTAAAAAAACAACTCTTTTTAATGTCAAAATAAAAACATACAAATAAGTATAAACTATTTGATAATCCATATTGTAAAAGTAATAAATATGAAATGTGGACAAACAAAAAATAAAGGGCGAAACGCTAACATGTGGTTTAGACAATAAGGATTTCAGGGGTATGCGAAAGGTTGTACTCCGCTTCAGGTTTTTATGTACTTTGATATGAAATCACTTGCAATTACTTACTAGCCATACAGCAAAACGTTCTATATAACCATAAAACCATGTGCTTACACTCCAAACAATCAAAATCCGCAACACAAGAATAATAATAATATAACTAAAAATCAACCTATAAAACTTCTTGGTTTATCAACTAAGAAGTTTTTTTTAATATGCTTACGGTTTCCTATAATTATCTATTATGTTTTATCTGTATAATTGCAAGGTATAAGTATCTATGAAAATAGTAACCTATTTAGATTATATGGTGAAATAAGTAATTAAACTGCCATAAAAGATAAATTATTTAGTTACTTTAGTTTTTAATAAGTAGGATGAGTTTCATATATAGCCGCTTTAATTGAGGAGGGAATGTAGACTCAGTCATACAAACAAACAAGTAGCCCACAATTTATGAAAGCCATTAATTACATCATAATTCTACTTTTAATAATAAGCTGTTCAGTTGACAAAACTGTAGTAGTTCCAGCCAAATTTGATGGTAAATACGGAGTGATAAATTCGAAAGGAAAGTGGCTTATCGAACCAACATTCGACTCTATAAATAATTTTTACAATGGTTTTGCAGATACATATAAGAATGGAAAACAAGGATTAATAAATACAGATGGAGAATTAGTAATTGATTACAAATAGGATTTCATTGGGTTGGTTGAAAACGACAGAGTTTTAGTTCTAACAAAAAACCATTATAATTTTGCAGATTTAGAAGGAAATTTAATAACTAAAAAACCTCTTTCCGACGCAGAAGATTTTTCAGAAGACTTGGCTTCAGTTCAATTCAAGGAAAATGGAAAATGGGGATATATAGATATTAAAGGAGATTTAAAAATAGACACCTTATTTTCAATCGCTTATGAATTTAAAAATGGATTTGCAGAAGTTGAAATTAAAACTATAGACACGACAAAATCTGTAAAAGACAATTATATCGTTTTAACACCCAAATTCTACGATTGCATAATTAACAAGTCTGGAAAAATTATAGACACGATTGAATATATTAAGACAAAAAGAAACTTTCCGTTAATTGGTTCTGCTAACACAAACACTTTAGGAAAAATAAATAGATTTGGAGATACTATAATGCAAAAGAAATATAGGGCATTTGGTTATCCACAAGGAAAGTATATGTGGTATAAAACTGAAGAAAAATATGGATTGGCTGATACAACTGGGACTATTTTAATAAAACCGATTTACGAAAATCTCACATATTTCAGTAAAAATGGTTTGGCTGTTGCAAAACGAAATGGTAAATATGGATATATAAATAATAAAGGAGATATAATTATCGACTTCAAATATGAAGATGCACGTGGCTTTAAATATGATTTGGCACCTGTAAAAATCAACGGAAAGTGGGGATTTATTGATGAAAGTGGTAATTTTAAAATTAAACCAAAATATGAATATATAATTGGTAATTTTAGAAAATTAGATGGGAAAACAGAACAACTTTATGAATATAGCGAGGAATAAAAACTGTGGGCAACAACGGTTTTGCACAACGACTTTAGCCTTATTATTCCAACGAAAAACCTCAACAATCGTAAATTTGTATATATATTGTGGTCAGTCTTTAATCAAAGTCACTGAAATCTAATTGAAACACGTTACCCACAAGTTTAAATCAGCTAAATAATCAGCACTTAAAAAAAGCTATTACTTTTCACCAACAAAAAAAAACAAATGTGATAAAAGTCATACTTTGAATTAAAGTCCTATCGTAAATTTGTGATAAGTAAGATAGAAATTCCTACTAAAAACAAACCTTATGGAAAATATAAAGTATTCAAAAATATATCGAATAATTCATTGGACAATAGCGTTCTCATTACTGCTATTGTTAATTACTATTTTTTTGCGATTAACGTGGATGAATAAAAATAATATTGCAGCCATCATGCAAAATTATTTGAGTGGTACTGACCAGGTTTTATCTCAAGACCAACTAATCGTTTTAGCAAAAAAGATAAGACAACCTATGTGGAATTGGCATATTTACATTGGTTATGTCTTAACTGGCCTATTTAGTTTGCGTTTTATACTTCCACTTTTTGGACATATGAAGTTTCAAAATCCTCTTGTTAAAAATCTATCTATAAAAGAGAAATTTCAAAAATGGACATATATCATTTTTTATCTCTGTGTTGTTATATCTTTGGTTACTGGACTAATAATAGAATTTGGATCAAAAGAATTAAAAAAACCAATGGAAGAAATCCATGTACTTAGTATTTATTACTTAGTTGGTTTTATCATAATCCATGTAGCTGGTGTATTCGTAGCAGAATTTACAAATCAAAAAGGAATAATTTCAAGAATTGTAAGCGGCTCTAAAAAGGAAAATTAAAAGCACGAAAAAACAACAATTGACTGGATTGCATAATGTTTTCATTTTTACAGGAATATTATAATTGCCAATGCTAGCAAGTTTATGGAAAAAATAGCCAGTGAGTAGCAACGTTTTTGCACAACGGCTTGGGCTTGGTTTTTCCTTCGGAAAAACCCTTACTACTCGGGATTTTGACTGTATTTTATTTTAGCAAGTAATGCATTTCAATCAATAAAAATTTAAAAAAATTATTTAAGAGCTATTCGCAAATTTTTTTAGACTATAATAAAAAAGTCCTCAATTCAGAGGACTTTTTTGTTTTTACTACTTACTCAAATACATTTTTCGTCTTGAGTATAATTCGTAGAATTGATCATCTTTTAAATCATCTATAAACAAGATACTTTCACCAGTTGATTTCATTTCTGGTCCTAAAGCTTTGTTTACATTTTTAAACTTGCTAAATGAGAAAACTGGCTGCTTAATTGCAAAACCTTTTAACTGTGGATTGAATGTAAAGTCAGTAACTTTATTATGCCCTAACATTACTTTTGTAGCATAGTTTACATAAGGTTCACCGTAAGCTTTGGCTATAAAAGGCACTGTTCTAGAAGCTCTTGGATTGGCTTCAATAATGTAAACCGTATCATCTTTAATGGCAAATTGAACATTAATTAGCCCGACTGTTTTTAAAGCTCTTGCAATATTATGTGTATGCTCTTTGATTTGTTGCATTACAAATTCACCTAAATTAAAAGGTGGCAAAGTTGCATTACTATCACCAGAATGCACACCACAAGGTTCAATGTGCTCCATTATTCCAATTATATATACATTTCCATCAGCATCACAAATGGCATCAGCTTCTGCTTCTATAGCTCCGTCTAAATAATGGTCTAATAATAATTTATTACCTGGAATTGACTTTAATAAATCAATTACATGCTCTTCTAGTTCTTGTTTGTTGATTACTATTTTCATTCCTTGCCCACCTAAAACATAAGAAGGACGAACTAATAATGGAAAATCTAAAGTATCAGCTAATTGCGAGGCTTGTTCAGCACTTTCAGCAATTCCGAATTGTGGAAATGGTATTTTTAATTCGGTTAACAATTCAGAAAAGCGACCTCTATCTTCAGCTAAATCTAAAGCGTCAAATGAAGTTCCTAATATTTTAATTCCGTATTTTGATAGTTTTTCAGCTAATTTCAAAGCCGTTTGTCCTCCTAGTTGAACAATCACACCTTCTGGTTTTTCATGACGAATGATATCATAAATATGTTCCCAAAAAACAGGCTCAAAATATAATTTATCAGCGGTATCAAAATCGGTTGAAACTGTTTCTGGATTACAATTAATCATGATAGTTTCGTAACCACATTCTTTAGCCGCTAAAACTCCATGTACACATGAATAATCAAACTCAATTCCTTGTCCGATTCTATTTGGTCCCGAACCTAAAACAATCACTTTCTTTTTATCCGTTACTATACTTTCGTTATCAACATACTTTGTTCCGTCAGGCTTTTCAATTTCTGCTTCAAAAGTGGAATAATAATAAGGTGTTTTGGCTTCAAATTCGGCAGCACAAGTATCAACTAATTTAAAAACACGATTGATATTTTTTTCATCACGTAATTTATAGACTTGACTTTCTAAACAACCCATCATGTGAGCAATTTGTCTATCACCATACCCTTTTTGTTTGGCTTCAAGTAATAATTCTCTTGGTAAAGTATCTACTTTATATTTTGAAATTTCTCTTTCTATATGAAATAGCTCTTCATATTGTTTTAAGAACCACATGTCAATTCTAGTGATTTCGTGAATTCTGCTTAATGGAATTCCCATCGCAATAGCATCATAAATTACGAAAACTCTGTCCCAACTTGCAAAAGTTAGTTTTTCAATAATTTGTTCGTAGTTTTTATATCCTTTTCCGTCAGCTCCTAACCCATTTCGTTTAATTTCTAACGACTGAGTAGCCTTATGAAGCGCCTCTTGGAACGAACGTCCAATTCCCATCACTTCACCAACCGATTTCATTTGAAGTCCTAAGGTTCTGTCTGCTCCTTCAAATTTATCGAAGTTCCAACGTGGTATTTTTACAATTACATAATCTAAAGTCG
>NZ_CAXBFR010000100.1:0-10698 GCF_963975005.1 uncultured Flavobacterium sp. | reverse complement strand
TAGCATCAGTATATTAATGACGATTGATTTTAATAGCTAATTCGTTTTTCTTTTAGAATGTATTTTTACAAGTTTTTTATCGTAACAATCAGTTATTAGGCCTTTTAAAATTCACATAAAAAAATTTAACAAATTTACAAATGAATGTTATAAAACAACATTTATAGTTTTTATAAAAAAAAATGACCGTTAAAAAAACATAACTTAATGAGTTGTTTCTTAGTGAAATAAATATTATTGAAATTATTATTTTTTAATAAGCAATTGATAATAAGTGTTTTGTATTTATTTATTTTTATTTTTTAAATCTAAAGGAATCTTGAAGAAGAAGTTTTTATTCAGTTTATAATCAGGGAATAAGAGTGTGTGAAAATTTTTTTTTGTAGTGATTTTTTGATCATTAAGCCATTGATTTTTAATTTCAAAAAAATAAAATGTGCTTTTAATCGATTATATTTGCATTTAAACGATATTATTAATACGTTTGGTAAAGATTAACCCAAGTAATTCTATTTACTATGAAAAGACATCAAGCTAAATTTTTAATATTTGCATTTTTATTGTCAATATTTTTAGGAACAAATTCTTGCTCTAGTTTAGAAAAAGGAATTTTTGAATCTATTCAGCCAAATGGATATAGTGATTTATTGACCACAAAGATAATAAATGATTATAGGGAATCTAAAGGATTAAATAAGTTAGAAGAATCAAATCTTGCTTTTTTGCAAAGTTCTGATTATGATCAATATATGAAATTAATTAGCGCTACTGGATATGATAACTTTGAAAAAAACCAAGGCAAACCAAAAGCTGAACTTACATCACTAAACGTTGTAAAAAGTGAATCTTTTAATTATGATAATTGCTCATATTTAATTGATGCTTGTATTAATAATTCTGACATAAATAATAAATAAAATTTAATAAGATTTTTATCTGTCCTTTTACTTAACCTCAAGACGAGAGAGTTTCTATTTTAGAATCTCTCTTTTCTGTTTTTATAAATAAGATTTATTTAAAAAAAAGGATAAAATGTAATTTGTGGATTCGATTTCATAAACTATTTACGCTTTTATTGCTAAAGTTTTCACTAATAAAAGGCTACATCTTCAAATAAAAATCTTTAGTCAAATTAATATAATCATTCGTATATTCATGACGATTGATTTCAACAACCAATTCATCAGCCACTAAAACGGATAATTCATAACGTTTAAAAGCTAATAAACTTCTAACTATTGGTGTTTTGTGAGAACCTCTAACGTGAGTTGCTTTTACAGGATAAAGTTCAACTTCAGCACATAAATTCAGAAAGCGTTCTTCTTCTTTAAAAGGAATAATAACTACAAAAATTCCGTTTTCTGACAATAATAAATCAGCTGCTTCAACCAAATCTTCAAAAGGCATTGCGTCTTGAAAACGCGCTAAATCTCTTTGAGTATTGTCAGTTTTAAAATCTTCAGCATAAAAAGGAGGATTGGAAATAATAATATCATATTCATCTTCTGGATCTTCTACTATTTCATCTAATTCAGCATGAAAACAAAATAATCTATCACTCCAAGGAGAATTTTCATAATTTGATACACATTGTTCATAAGCGTCTTCATCTATTTCTACTGAGTCAATTTGTTCAGCATTAGTTCGTTGAGCTAACATCAAAGATAAAATACCAGTTCCAGCACCAATATCTAAAACAGAATTAGGATTATTATCAATCGGACACCAAGCACCAAGCAAAACGCTATCTGTTCCCACTTTCATGGCACATTTGTCTTGTTCTACGTTAAATTGTTTGAATTTAAACACTATGATTTAAGATTGTAGATTAACGATTTTTGATTGTTGAAGTTTTAAACTGCCTACTAAAAACTGAACACTGAATACTTTTAAAGATACATCTCAACAAGTCCTTCAGGAATATCCATTTTAAAAATCTTATTCTTTCTATCAACTTCAAGAATAAAGTCATCAATTAGAGGAACTAAAATTTCTACTTCACCATTCATTATTTCTAATAAAGGTTGGTGATTACTATCGTTTACCCTTTTGATGTTTCCAATTTTCCCTAAACGAACGTCTTCAACTAGAAAATCAGTAATTTCGTGATAATAAAATTTATCACCTTCTAATTTAGGTAAAAATGACATAGGTAAATATACTTCACAATTCATAATTGCATCAGCATCTTCTTCAGATTCTACATCTTCAAAACGAACGCGTAAGAAGTTGTTTTTATGAATGCCAGATTTTAAAATAAAAAATGGAACCAAGTTTTTGTGTAATTCCACAAAAACTGATTCCAAATTTTCATACAAATAAGGTTCGTCTGTATCTAAATAGATTAAAACTTCACCTTTAAAACTGAATTTTTTAGCGATTTTGCCAAGATAGAAACATTGTTCTTTTTGCATTATCGCAGTAAATTAAGCTTGTGTTTCTTCGTTGTTTTCTTCTGCAGCAGGAGTTTCCTCAGTTGTAGCTTCAACTTCTTCAGTTTCTTCTTCAACTACTTCTTCTGCCGGTTGAGCAGCTTCAGCAGCAGCTTTAGCACGTTTCTCATTAGCTTCTTGTTCTAATTTAAAAGCTTTCGCTTTTGCATCTTCTTTCGCTTTTGATAATCCGTCTTTTTTAGCACTTACAGTTCCGTCTTTTTCGTCTAACCAAGCAGTAAATTTTGCATCTGCTTGATCTTGAGTTAAAGCACCTTTACGAACTCCTCCATCTAAATGGTGTTTCAATAAAGCTCCTTTGTAAGATAAAATTGCTTTAGCAGTGTCAGTTGGTTGTGCACCATTGTGTAACCATTGAACAGCTGCATCTACATTCAAATCAATGATTGCAGGGTTTGCAGTTGGATTGTAAGTTCCGATTTTCTCTAAGAATTTACCATCTCTTTTTGATCTAGCATCAGCTGCTACGATCCAGTAAAAAGGTTTCCCTTTTTTACCGTGTCTTTGTAATCTAATTTTTACAGACATAATCTTGTGATTAAATTTTGAGGTTCTCGACCTCTGTTAATTAAGGGTGCAAATATATAAAACTTTTAGAGAACTAAATTTATATTTTAAAAATTATTACTTTTTGTTCGTTTTTTTAATACAAAATTTTACATTTGTCGTTAATATGTTTCAATACCTACTAAAAAATAGCAAAATGAAGAAAATAATTTTAGTTTTAGCGATATTAATTTCATTTGTTTCATGTACAGATGATGTGTCTTTTAACGATCCTTCTTTTCAAGGAATTAAAAATGGAGAAAACTGGAGAGCAAATGATGCTAGAGTTATCTTAAATCCTGATGGTTCAATGACTGTTGAAGCATATTCTCAGTTTGAAATAGTAACTTTTGAAGTTTCTTCTGCTAATGTAGGAACAAGAACTTTTGGTCTAAATACGGCTAACGTAGCTACCTATGATGTAACAATTGATGGAGTTACAGATTCATATGAAACTGGTGTTGATGTTGGAAGTGGCGAGTTAAAAATAACTGAAAGTCCAGCTGTAACCGGAAAATTATCTGGAACTTTTAAATTTAGAGCTGTTAATGCAAATGGAATTGAAGCAGGATATACAAATGGTGTGATTTATAGTGTTCCTGTAAAATAATTTACAAGAATAATTTATAGAAAAAACCACGCGACTAGCGTGGTTTTTTTATTTTTGTTAATAACTAAAATTGATTTCTAAATTCTGAAATAGTATTTTTGAAAAGTAGATTTAAATCTAAAATCTATCAACACAATTCAAAAATCTTCTATCAGATGTATTTAATTTTCGATACCGAAACTACCGGATTACCAAGAAGTTGGTCAGCTCCAATTACGGATACTGACAACTGGCCAAGATGTATACAAATTGCTTGGCAGTTACACGACGAAATGGGAAATTTAATCGAACATGAAGATTATTTAGTAAAACCCGATGGCTTTAATATTCCTTATGATGCAGAACGAATTCATGGGATCTCAACAGAATTAGCAGAACAACAAGGAATTCCATTAATTGAAGTATTAGAAAAATTCAATATTGCACTTTCTAAAACTAAATATATTGTGGGTCAAAATTTAGGTTTTGATGTAAATATTATGGGTTGCGAATTTCATCGAATGAATGTTGGTTCAGACATGTCCAAAATGCCAGTTTTAGATACTTGTACAGAAGTTACAGCTGAATTAATCAAGTTGCCAGGAGGAAGAGGAGGAAGGTTCAAATTACCTACATTAACAGAATTACATCAATATTTATTCAACCAACCTTTTGCAGAAGCTCACAATGCAACTGCTGATGTAGAAGCAACAACACGTTGTTTTTTAGAATTAATAAAGCGAGAGGTTTTTGCAAAAGAGCAATTAGATGTAGGCCCTGATTATTTTCATAGGTTTAAGGAACATAACTTAGGAGAGATTCAGTTAATTGGATTAAAACATATCAATTTAAAGAAAGCTTCTGAAGATATTAGAAAGCGACTTCAAAAAATTGAACAAGAAAATACACAAGCAACTGTTTCAGAAACGGATAAAAGTGATTTAAATGAAGCAAAATATGCTCATTTACATAATCATTCGCAATTTTCAGTCTTACAGTCTACTATTGGTGTTCCAGGCTTAGTTGCAGCAACTGCCTTAAATAAAATGCCAGCTGTTGCCATAACAGATACGGGTAACATGATGGGAGCTTTTCATTTTGTGAGTGCTGTTATGAATCACAATAAAGTGGCTAAAGCCGCAATTGAAGCTTCAATTGAAGCAGGAGAAGAGCCAACAGATACTGAAGTTAAGCCGATTGTCGGTTGTGAATTTAATATTTGTGAAAATCATTTAGATAAGACAAAAAAAGATAATGGTTATCAAGTAGTTTTATTAGCAAAGAATAAAAAAGGGTATCATAATTTAGCTAAAATGTCTTCTATAGCTTATGTAAATGGATTTTATTATGTGCCAAGAATAGATAAAAAAGTTGTCGAGCAATATAAAGAAGACATCATGGTTTTGTCTGGGAATTTATACGGCGAAATTCCAAGTAAAATTCTAAATATTGGTGAAAATCAAGCTGAAGAAGCTTTAGTTTGGTGGAAAGAACAATTCGGAGATGATTTTTATTTAGAAATCATGCGACACAATCAAGAAGATGAAAATCGTGTCAACAAAACCTTGATTGAATTCGCACAAAAGCACAATGTCAAGTTAATTGCCACAAACAATACTTATTACATAAATAAAGAAGATGCTAATGCTCACGATATTTTATTGTGTGTAAAAGATGGAGAAAAACAGGCAACTCCAATTGGTCGTGGTCGTGGATATCGTTACGGATTGCCAAATCAAGAATACTATTTCAAGTCTCAAGAAGAAATGAAAAAGTTGTTTTCAGATTTACCCGATGCAATTATAAACATCCAAGAAATTGTAGATAAAGTCGAGATTTACTCCCTTTATAGAGATGTATTGCTTCCAAAATATGATATCCCTGAAGAATTTATAAACCCAGAAGATGTTAACGATAATGGAGTACGGGGTGAAAATGCTTATTTGCGTCATCTAACTATTGAAGGGGCTAAAAAACGATATGGCGAAATTTCACCAGAAATTCAAGAACGATTAGATTTTGAATTAGTAACAATTTCAAACTCTGGTTATCCTGGTTATTTCTTAATTGTCCAAGATTTCATTGCAGAAGCAAGAAAAATGGATGTTTCTGTTGGTCCAGGACGTGGTTCAGCAGCAGGCTCAGCA
Source organism: uncultured Flavobacterium sp. (assembly GCF_963975005.1). Lineage (GTDB taxonomy): Bacteria > Bacteroidota > Bacteroidia > Flavobacteriales > Flavobacteriaceae > Flavobacterium. The sequence goes on along the minus strand of NZ_CAXBFR010000100.1, from coordinate 4,963 downwards.
GTAGCTTATTGTTTAGGAATTACAAATATAGATCCAATTAAATACGATTTACTTTTTGAGCGTTTCTTAAATCCTGATCGTGTGTCTATGCCCGATATAGACATTGATTTTGATGACGAAGGTAGAAGTAGAGTAATGGATTATGTAATTAATAAATACGGAAAAAATCAAGTAGCACAAATTATTACTTATGGCAAAATGGCAACTAAATCAGCCATTAGAGATACAGCTCGTGTACTAGATTTACCGCTTTTTGAGGCCGATAGAATTGCTAAATTAATTCCAGGGATGATGCCTTCAAAATGGAATTTAGCCCGATTTATTTCTGAAAAAGAAGATGATGTCAAAAAAGCTTTGCGTTCAGACGAATTTGACAAAGTAAAAGAATTAATAGCAATTGCTAATGATGGTGATTTAGCAGGAGAAACGATTCAGCAAGCAAAAATCCTTGAAGGTTCTATGCGAAATACAGGTATTCATGCTTGTGGAGTTATCATTACACCTTCAGATATTACTAATTTCGTTCCAGTTACAACTGCAAAAGATTCCGATTTATATGTTACTCAATTTGACAACTCGGTTGCGGAAAGTGCTGGATTGTTAAAAATGGACTTCTTAGGATTAAAGACATTAACTTTAATTAAAGATACAGTTAAGCTTGTTAAATATCGAACTGGAATTCAATTAGATCCAGATGAATTTCCAATAGATGATGAAAAAACATATGAGTTATTCCAAAGAGGAGAAACAGTTGGTATTTTCCAATACGAATCTCCTGGAATGCAAAAATACATGAAGGATTTAAAGCCAACAGTTTTTGGAGATTTAATTGCCATGAATGCGCTTTATCGTCCTGGACCATTGGAATATATTCCTTCTTTCGTAAGAAGAAAAAATGGGGAAGAAGAAATTAAATACGATTTAGATGCCTGTGAAGAATATTTAGGAGAAACCTACGGAATTACAGTTTATCAAGAGCAGGTAATGCTTTTGTCTCAATCGCTAGCCGATTTTACTAAAGGTGAAGCCGATGTCTTACGTAAGGCTATGGGTAAAAAGCAAAAAGAGGTCTTGGATAAAATGAAACCTAAATTTGTGGAACAAGCTTCTGCAAAAGGTCATGATCCAGTAATTCTTGAAAAAATATGGAAAGACTGGGAAGCTTTTGCAAGTTATGCGTTTAATAAATCGCATTCAACATGTTATGCTTGGATTGCTTATCAAACGGCTTATTTAAAAGCACATTACCCTGCAGAATATATGGCAGCTGTGCTTTCTAATAACATGAATGATATCAAACAAGTTTCCTTTTTCATGGAAGAATGTAAGCGAATGGGATTAGAAGTTCTAGGTCCAGATGTCAATGAATCTTATTATAAATTCACAGTAAATGAAAACTATGCGGTTCGTTTTGGAATTGGTGCCGTAAAAGGAGTTGGAGCCAATGCTGTTGATACAATTGTTCAAAACAGAAAAGATGCTCCTTACAAATCTATTTTTGATGTTGCTAAGAAGATTGATTTAAGAGCAGCTAATAAAAAAGCATTTGAAAGTTTAGCCTTAGCGGGTGGATTTGATTGTTTCGAAGATACGCATAGGGCTCAATATTTTCTTGATGAAGGAGACGGAATTACATTCCTAGAAAAAGCCATAAAATATGGAGCTAAATTCCAAGAAAATGAAAATTCCTCCCAGGTAAGTTTGTTTGGAGATGCTTCAGAAGTGCAAATAGCAGAACCAGTTGTTCCACCTTGTGAAGAATGGAATACTATGGAGAAATTAGCCAAAGAAAAAGAAGTTGTTGGAATTTATATTTCAGGTCATCCTCTTGACGACTACAAATATGAAATGAAATATTTTTGTCCTACTAAATTACAAGAACTTAATGATCTAAATACTCAAGTTGGTAAAAATATAAGTATTGGAGGAATCATAACAAAAGTTGAGCATAGAGTGGCAAAAAACGGTAAAGGCTGGGGAATGTTCTCTTTAGAAGGATATGATGAAAGTTTTGATTTTAGAATTTTCGGAGAAGAATATTTAAAATTTAGGCATTTCTTAATTCAAAATAATTTTACTTTCATTCGTTTTAACGTCAAAGAAGGTTGGACTAATCAAGAAGGAAAAAAAGGAGATCCAAGATTACAGTTTTTAGAAGTCAAAATGTTGCAAGATGTTTTAACCACTTATGCTAAAAAACTAATATTACAATTCAGTATTGTTGAACTTCAAGAAAAAATGATTCAGTCTTTATTTGATTTGTTTTCCAGATCACAAGGAGATAATCAAGTCACGATTGAAGTGATGGAACTTGAAAAAATTAAAAAAGAAGTAGTTTCAGAAATTCAAGCCTTTGAGCCATCAGATAATGAAATTGAAGAAGAACTACTACTTACCGAAGGAACAGATGAAGATGAAGCTGCAACAGTTATAGAAACCACTATTGAAGAAGAAATTATAGTCGTAACAAAACTAAGTATGCCTAGTAGAAAGTTAAAAATTCAAATTTCTAATGAGTTATTGCATGAATTAGAAGCAATGCAAATCAACTTTAAGTTGAATTAATGTTAGCTACCAAACAATCCTAAAAATTATTCGGTACTATCTTTGCATTAATAAATTTAAATATAAGCGAGTTATGAAAAAAGCATTGGCAATAGTACTCTTTAGTTTAGCCTTCAGTTCACAAGCACAAATTGCAGAAAACCCAGAAGATGTAAGTCCGTTATTAATTGGAGAAAAAATTCCAAATATAGAAGTAGTAAACATTGATGGAAAGAAAATAGAATCAGACAAAATTCTAAATAAAAAGACTGTTTTAATTATTTATCGTGGTGGTTGGTGTCCATATTGTAATAATCAATTAGCAGACATGCAAGAAATTGAAAGTGATGTTTTGGAACTAGGGTATCAAATTGTGGCTATAAGTCCAGACTCGCCAAAATTTCTTAAAGAAACAGAATCAAAAGACAAATTAAATTATGCGTTATATTCAGATAGCGAAGGAAAATTTGCTCAAGCAATCGGAGTTGCATTCAAAAAAGACAAGCCAAAATTAGATAAATATTCTGAAGGAAGAAATCCAGGTTTTTTACCAGTTCCTTCGGTTTATGTTTTAAATGATAAGCAAGAAATTGAATTCATGTACATTAATCCAAATTATGCAACACGTTTAAAGGGAGAACTTTTATTAGCGGTTTTAAAGAATTTATAAATAAAACTATAAGTAAAATTTATACTAAACCTATAAAGTTGGTATAATTATTTCTAACTTTGTAATACAGTTCGAAACAACTCAAAAACTAATTAATAACAACATTTAAAATAAAAACAAATGGCATTAGCAATAACAGATGCTACTTTTGATGAAGTAGTTTTGAAATCAGATAAACCAGTAGTAGTGGATTTTTGGGCAGCTTGGTGTGGACCATGTAGAATGGTTGGGCCAGTTATCGATGAAGTTTCTTCAGAATATGAAGGAAAAGCAGTAGTTGGTAAAGTTGACGTAGATGCAAACCAAGAATTTGCAGCAAAATATGGAGTTCGTAACATTCCAACCGTGTTAATTTTCCAAAACGGAGAAGTAGTAGGTCGTCAAGTTGGAGTTGCTCCAAAGAAAACATATACTGATGCAATTGATGCGTTACTATAATATAAATTGAAAAAGAAAAAAAGGTTCAGCGAAAGTTGAGCCTTTTTTTATTCTGAACTTGTTTCAGAATTTCATGAATTTATTTTAATATTTCAGAAGCAAAAGGTCATTTTGTGTTTGCCTATGCAATTCCTGCTATCCATTCTATCTTTTTTTGCAAAAAAAGGATGCCATTCCCATCAGGGCTATAAGAGTTATCATTAGTTTGTTAATATACTTTCCGAAAATTTAGAATCCAAAAAACTTTATTTATCTTTGAGACATGAAGATAGAATCACAAATCCAAAAAATATCCAGTTTTGAGCATTTAGAACTATTAGCCAATCAAATTGTAGAAGGCTTTATTTCCGGAATGCACAAATCACCTTTTCATGGATTTTCTGCAGAATTTGCCGAACACAAAATTTATAATCCAGGAGAAAGCACAAGACATATCGATTGGAAGCTTTTTGCAAAAACAGATCGACTTTATACAAAACGTTACGAAGAAGAAACTAATTTGCGCTGTCATTTAATTCTGGACAACTCTTCTTCCATGCATTACCCAAAGTTGGCGGAAAACGACTTATTTTACAAAAACAAGATAGGTTTTTCAGTTTTGGCTTCGGCTGTCTTAATGAATTTGCTAAAAAAACAACGAGACGCAGTCGGAATCAGTGTTTATTCCGATAATTACGAATACTATGCGTCCGAAAAAGGTAGTGATCGCCATCATAGAATGATTTTAAGCAAGCTGGAGGAAATTTTACTAAGTAAGCCAGAGCAAAAGCAAACTGATACGGTTACATTCTTACATCAGATCGCAGAGAATATTCATCGCAGGTCTATGATTATATTGTTTTCTGATATGTTTCAAAAAGAAGATGAAGAAAAAATATTTAAAGCCCTACAGCATTTAAAGCATAATAAACATAAAGTGGTCTTATTTCATGTATATGATAAGAAAACAGAGGTAGATTTTGAATACGATAACAAGCCAAGAAAATTTATTGATGTAGAAACTGGAGAAGAAATCAACCTTTTTGCGGAAAATATTAAAGAAGAATACGAAAAAAAGATTGTTGCTTACAACAAAACAATAGCAAATACATGCATGCAATATCAAATTCAGTACATTCCTGTTTCAATTGATGATGGTTTTGAAAAAATATTAACCACATATCTTGTTGAAAAACAAAAGTTTGGGTAAAAACATAAAAAATATTTAAATTTTTTTTACTAAAACGTTTGTATAATTGAAAAAGCGTCCTATATTTGCAACCGCAATTAAGCGCTGGTCTGGTAGTTCAGTTGGTTAGAATACCTGCCTGT
>NZ_CAXBFR010000099.1:0-10837 GCF_963975005.1 uncultured Flavobacterium sp. | reverse complement strand
CTATGTGGATTTCCACCCATAAATCTTGTTCCATAAACAACATCTGCAAAACCACCTAAAACGGGTTGTAATAAAAAAATATATTCTTTTGGATCATATTCTAAATCAGCATCTTGTATTATAGTATAATCTCCTTTTGCCTTTTTAATTCCAGTATGAAGAGCTGCTCCTTTTCCTTTATTAATTTCATGTTCAAAATACGTAATATTTAAAGTAGTATTGTTTGAAATGTATTTTTGAATAGAATCTGATGTATTGTCAGTGGAACAATCATTAATTATGATAATTTCTTTTTCAATATTTTGAGGTAAAGTAACATTTTTGATTTTATCTAAAATCAGATGAATGGTATTGCCTTCATTGTAAACCGGAATTATTATACTTAGTAATTGCATTAGTATTATATTTGTGAAAACAAAAATATGATTTCCAAAATTAAATACGAGTATTTATTACTAATAATTGCATCTTTATGGCTAATGTTTTTTGCTTTTTTATTACAATATAATCAACAGACTTATATTTTTCCTGACTCATATTCTTATCTTTTATCAATTAAGCAATTTTTTTTTGAATTTAAACTTAATGATCATAGGCCTTTTTTGTTTTCACTATTAAATGGAATTCCTCTACTATTTAATTTATCTATTGATACTATTTTTGAATGGAGTTTGTTTTTAAATATAATATCTTGGTTAGGTATAATTCTCCTAATTTATAAAATTAGCTCTACTTTTATTAACAGAGAAAAAGCCTTTATTTTTTCATTAATATATGTTTTTTTAATTGGTAGTTTAGGTATTGTTTTTCATTTGCTTACTGAAACTTTTTTTACTTTTTTTTTAACTCTAATTATTTATCAATTTAGAAAATTTGAACTTACAAAGAACAATAAATACTTATCTTATGCAATTGCTCTGTTATTTCTCAGTTTATTGATAAAACCAATTTTGAAGTTTTTTGTATTAGTTGTTATAATTTTTTATTATAAAGATTTTTTTGAACTTATAAAAAGTAAGTTTTCGATTCTTATTTATCTATCAATAAGTTTAGTTTTTTTTCAGATGTATTCCATAAGAAAAACTTATGGAATTTTTACTATAAGCACAATTGATGCTTCTACTTATTATAATTATTTGGGTACAAAAGCTGATTGTTTTAAAAACAATATTGAGTTTGAACAAGGACATAATCAAAGACATTTGTATTTTTCAAAATTATCTCTTTTAGAAAAAAAAGAAGTTGCAATTGAAGATTTAAAGCAACAAATAAAGTCAAATAAAGTAAATCTTGTAAAGGCTTATTTTTCTAATTTATATGTCAATTCATCAAAAGGTAGCGCGAGTGTGTTTGGTTGTGATAACATAATCAATACTAGTTACTTTGCTGCTTTTCAATTTATTTTTAAAGCAATTTCGAAAACACAAAATATATTTTTTACACTGTCTGGTGTAATTGTATCGATAATAATCTTAAGAAGAAATGAACAGGAAGAAAAAACACTAAAAATAGTTTCTTTAGCAATATTGTATTTATTCTTTATATCAGGTGTTTCTAGCGATCAAGGTGATAGATTACATATAGTTTTCTTTCCATTAGTAATTATTTTAATGGCAAAGTTTTTTAATTATAAATGTATTAAAACTAAACCGTTCTTTGCACTACTTCAAAAATAGTTCCGTCTTCTAATTTAAGTGTTTTTGTTGGAAATTTCATAATTAGAGCATAATCATGCGTTGCCATTAAAATCGTTTTACCATTTTCATTGATGTTTTTTAAAACATTCATTATCTCAACAGAAGTTTGTGGATCAAGATTTCCTGTTGGTTCATCGGCTAAAATTAATTCAGGGTTATTTAACAAAGCTCTTGCAATGGCAACACGTTGTTGTTCTCCTCCAGAAATTTGATGAGGCATTTTGTGAGCTTGCATTTTCATACCAACTTTGTCTAAAACTTCTTCTATTTTTAAATTCATTTCGGCTTTTTCTTTCCAGCCAGTTGCTTTTAAAACAAACAACAAATTATCATGAATATTTCTATCGGGTAACAATTTAAAATCCTGAAAAACGACACCTAATTTTCTTCTTAAATAAGGAATATCTTTCTCTTTTAATTTGCGTAAATCATAATCTACTATACTTCCTTCACCTTCAAGTAAAGCTAAATCACCATAAAGAGTTTTTAATAAACTACTTTTTCCTGCACCGGTTTTTCCTATCAAATATATAAAATCTCCACGTTTAACTTCAAGATTAATATTAGATAAAACCCTATTATTTTCTTGATTTATAGATACGTTTTGTAAGGAAAGAATGGTTTCTGCCATGATTTTGTAGATTTATTGTGTAAATGTAATAATAGTAATGTTCTATTCAAAATAATATCAATTAATTGTAAAAAAATAACAAATTTGTTTAAAACCTTGTTCACAATATAAACTATGCTTCACCCGTTAGTACTCATATATAACTTATATTTGAGATTCTAAAACCGGAATAAAATGAAGCTTACAAAACACATTTTTTATTTATTACTATTCTTTCAAACCACTTTTGTTGTGGCGCAACAAACTGCAATTTATTCGCATGAATTAAAAGAATTTGATAGAGCAGTAGAACTTTATAAAGACAAACAATATCAATCCGCTCAGATTATTTTTGATAAAGTAATCAATACTGTTTCAAGTACAGATGTAAAAGCAGATTGTGCTTATTATATTGCTAATTGTGCTATTCGTTTAAACCAAATGGGTGCAGATCAATTAATGGAAGATTTTGTGGAAAAATATCCAACAAGTACAAAGCAAAATCAAGCGTTTATTGAAGTGGCTCATTATTATTTTGACCAAAGCAATTATCCTCAAGCTTTAAAATACTTTGATAAAGTAGATGAAAACGGTTTGACAGCTAATGAAAGAGAAAAATTTAATTTTCAAAAAGGATATGCCTATTTTACAGCAAAAAACGTAAAAGAATCTTCAAATTACTTCAATAAAGTAGTTAATTCTAAAGAATTTGGAAATCAAGCCAAATATTATTTGGGTTATTTAGCTTATGAAACTGATGATTTTAAAAAAGCCAATGACTATTTCGACAAAGTATCTGACCAAGAGCGATACAAAGAAAAAATGGGTTATTTTCAGGCTGATATGAATTTTAAATTAGGAAATTTTGAGAAAGCAATTGATTTAGGTTTAGCACAAATGCCAAAATCTAGAGGAACTGAAATAAGTGAATTGTCTAAAATTATTGGAGAAAGTTACTTTAATTTAAAGCAATACGAAAAATCAATTCCATATTTAGAAGACTATAAAGGAACAAGAGGAAAATGGAATAACACCGATTATTACCAACTAGGATATGCTTATTACCAGCAAAAAGACTACGAAAAAGCAATATCTCAATTTAATAAAATTATTGGTGGAAATGATGCTGTAGCTCAAAATGCTTATTATCATTTAGCCGAATGTTATTTGCTTACAGATAAGAAAAATCAAGCATTAACCGCATTTAAAACAGCTTCTGAAATGGAATTTGACTTAAAAATTCAAGAAGATGCTTATTTAAATTACGCTAAATTGAGTTACGAAATTGGAAATTCATTCAAAAGTACTCCTGAAGTTTTACAAGCTTATTTAACTAAATATCCGAACTCGTCTTACAAGCAAGAAATAAATAACTTATTGATTAGTTCTTATATAACATCAAAAAATTATAAAGAAGCTTTAGTCCTTTTGGAAAAAAATAAATCTCCAGAAAACCGTCAAGCTTATCAATTGGCAAATTTTTATAGAGGTTTAGAATTATATACTGATGGGAATAATACAGAAGCTTTAAACCTATTCAAAAAAGCAATTATAGAAAATAAAGACCCAAAATACACTGCAAGAGCACTTTTTTGGAAAGCTGAAACGGAATATAATTTAGATCAATTTAGTGAAGCTAAAATTACTTTTAAGCAATTCCTAAACAATAGCGCTTCAACTTCTACACCTGAAAACACTAACATTAATTACAATTTAGGGTATACTTACTTTAAATTGAAAGAATATGATAATGCTATTTCAAGTTTTGGAAGTTTTATTGCTTCAAACAAAAATGATAAAACAAGATTAACAGATTCTTATTTGCGTTTAGGGGATTGTAATTTCATTTCAGCAAAATATTGGCCAGCAATGGATGCTTATAATAAAGTAATGGAATTAAAAAGTCCAGATGCAGATTATGCAGCTTATCAAAAAGGAATTAGTTATGGTTTTGTAGGGAAAAATGACAGAAAAATAGACGATTTAGAGAATTTTTCAAAAGTTCATCCTACATCACAATATGCAGACGATGTTTTATATGAACTAGGAAATACTTATGTGAATGAAAACAAAGTAGATAAAGCAATTAAGACTTTTGATAAATTAATTGCTAATCACAAAACAAGTTCTTATTTGGCTAAAGCTATTTTAAAACAAGGTTTAATTCATTATAACAACGGAAAAGAAGATTTAGCGATTACAAAATTCAAAAAAGTGGCTGCTGATTTTCCAAACTCACCAGAAGCTTTAGAAGCAGTTTCTACAGCTCGATTAATTTACATTGATAACGGTAGAGTAGATGAATATGCTGCTTGGGTTAAAACACTAAATTTCATTGAAGTTAGTAATGCAGATTTAGATAACACAACTTATGAATCAGCAGAAAAACAAGCTATTTCTGGATTTACAACCTATTTAGGTAGTTTTCCAAATGGTCTTCATGCATTAAATGCTAATTTTTATTTAGCTCAATTGTATTATGCTGATGGTTTAGAAAATAATGCGATCAAACATTATGAATATGTAATAAGTAAACCTCGAAGTGAATTTACGGAACAAGCTTTAGCACGTTTAGGTCAAGTTTATCTAAAAGCAAAATCATATGATAAAGCAATTATTGTTTTAAAGCGATTAGAAACAGAAGCAGATTTTCCTCAAAACGTAACTTTTGCTCAATCTAATTTGATGAAATCATACTACGAGAAAAATGATTATACAAATGCTGTGACTTATGCTGATAAAGTATTGTCAAATGATAAAACAGAAGACAGAGTGAAAAGTGATGCACAAATTATTGTGGCTCGTTCTGCTATAAAAACGGGTGATGAAGCAAAAGCAAAAGCAGCTTATCAAAACCTACAAAAAATCGCAAAAGGTGAATTAGCAGCAGAAGCTTTATATTATGATGCTTATTTTAAAAACAAAGACGGAAAATTTGCAGATTCTAATAAAATTGTTGAAAAATATGCTAAAGATTATTCGGGTTATCAATATTTTGCCGCTAAAAGTTTAGTAGTTATGGCAAAAAATTATTACCAATTAAAAGATAGTTTTCAAGCCACTTCTATTTTGAAAATGGTCATAGAAGAATATGAAGAATATTCAGAAGTAGTGACAGAAGCAAATGATGAATTAACAAAAATTAAATCAGAAGAAGCAAAACGTAATTCTTCAATCCAAGAGTAATACTTTTAATAAAGTCTGTCATGCTGAACTTGATTCAGCATCTAAAATATATGTTTCGAGAGACTGAAACAAGTTCTATAAAACAAGTTTGAGATAAAAAATATAAAAATGAGATATTTAAAAAATATAATTCTAGTAGCAGTAATTTTTTCTTTCCACTTGGCTTTAGCCCAAAAGAAAGATGAAAATATAGGTTCTGAAGTGGTGAATATTGTAAAACCATATAGTCCAACAATTTCTGATGCTTTCAAAGTAAAAGAAACACCAACTTTTGAAGATGATGCAGAAGTACAAAAAGAGAAAATAGAATATTCAATTTTTTCATTTCCTGTAGCTTCAACTTTTACACCAGCAAAAGGGAAAGCAGCTGATGTAGAAAAAGCTAAAAAAGAAAAATTATTCAAAAATTATGCAACTTTAGGTTTGGGTAATTACTTGACTGTTAATGCAGAATTATTCATAACAGAAGATATCAGTAGAAGTGAATATGTAGGAGGAATGATTCGTCATCTATCTTCACAAGGAGATATTGATGGAGTTGTTTTGGATAATCAATTTGCCACAACAAGTGCTGATGTAACTTACGGAAGTCGCGATAAAGATTTGCATTACAATGTAGATTTAGGATTCAAAAATCAAGTAAGCAATTGGTATGGTTTGCCAACTGAATTTGTAGCTTTTGATGAAGCAGCTTTAAATTCAATTAAAGAAAAACAATCTTATAATACAATTCAATTAGGTGGTAAATTAGGAATGAAAGATAGTTTTTTAGATAATTCAACTTTATTGTTTAAACGATTTTCGGATGCATTAGGTTCAGGAGAAAACAGATTTTATATCAAGCCAGAAACTTCATTTGAAGTTATGAATACTAAAGTAAAATTAGATGTAATTGTAGATTATGTTGGAGGAAGTTTTGATAGAAGTTATTATGCTGATCAATCTTATAAATACAGTAACATAAATTTTGGAGCAAGTCCAAGTATATTATTACAAGAAGATAATTATTCAGTTCAATTTGGGGCTTCAGTTTTTTATAGTACACAAAAAGTCGACGGAATTTCAGACAGTAAAGTTTTTATTTATCCAAATATAAAAGCATCCTATAAATTAGTGCCAGAAATTTTAACAGCTTATGCTGGAGCAGAAGGAACATTACACCAAAACTCTTATGCTGATTTTGTAGATGTAAATCCATTTGTTTCTCCAACACTTTATATTTCTCCAACCAATCAAAAATATGATATTTACGGAGGTTTAAAAGGGAAATTATCTAATTCAGTTTCTTTTAATCTAAGAGCATCTTATAAGGATGAACAAGCAAAAGCATTATTCAAGAACAATGCATTTGATCCATTAGTAACAAATACTGACGGATATGCTTTTGGAAACTCTTTTGATGTAGCCTATGATAACGTAAAAACAATCACAGGATTTGCTGAATTGAAAGCTGATTTTTCGAAAAATGTTTCTTTCGGAATTAGTGGTTCATACAATAATTATTCAGTAGATGAAGAGCAAGAAGCATGGAATTTACCTCAATTTCAATTAGCTTCAACAGTAGATTTTAATATTACTGACAAATGGTACGCAGGTGCAAAAGTATTTTTTGTTGGAGACAGAAAAGACCAAATTGCAGTACAAGATGATTTAATGATTGTTCCTGCAACCTTTACAACACAAACAGTAACATTAGACAGTTATTTCGATTTAAATGCACACATTGGATACAAATACAACGAAAGATTAACGGGTTTCTTAAAAGGAAACAACTTAGCAAGTCTAAATTACCAACGTTGGGCAAATTTTCCAGTGCAATCCATTCAAGTGATGATTGGAGCTAATTATAAGTTTGATTTTTAATATAACTTAAATGAGGAATTTTTTCTTACTTTCTTTTCTAATTTTAAGTTTGACTAGTTGTAAAACTAAAAATCATTCGAATTATACAAAACTTCCAATTAAATATCCAAATAGAGTTTTTGATGCACAAACAGGAAGAGAAATTCATAAAATGACTATTGATGGTATTGTTTATTCATTTGAATTATCAGAAAATTTAAATATGGTTTCTTTGTGGACAAGTGATAAGAAGTTTATGACTAAAGAAGGTTTTAAAGTTGGAACAAAGTGGAAAGATATACCAAAGAGTTTACAAGATTCGGTTATTAAATATTCTGGTTTTTATTATTACGTGGAATTGGATTCTGGTTGGAATTTAAATTTTTGTATTGGTGATACTTGTACAGATTATTTACCTTTTGATAATTCTGAAATAAGCAGTGTAAGTAAAAGATTCTCAGAAGGGAAAAAAATTAAAGACTTGGAATTTTTTAAAAAGAAATGATGCCAACAAAACCACAAATCCTTTCTCAATACAAATCCATAGTTCAAGAAAAAATTGAAATCCTTCAAAAAATGATTTCAGATTTAGCTATTGATGCACAAAACGATGCCAAAGGTTCGGCGGGTGACAAGCATGAAACTGCATTAGCTATGATGCATTTAGAGCAAGAAAAACTGACTCAAAAACTAAAAGAAGTACTAGAGCAAAAAGCTATTTTAGATAAAATTGACGATTCTCAAAATCACAATGTTGTTGCTTTAGGAAGTTTGGTAAAAGCCAATGAAACTTATTTCTTTGTAAGTGCAGCTTTACCAAAAATTAAAATTGATAATAAAGATATTTTCGCACTTTCACCTCAATCACCATTGGGAACAAAATTAATGGGAAACAAAATTGATTTCCAATTTGATATTAATACTACAAAATATAGAATTCAGTCAGTTGAATAACAATTTTAAATATAAATAGCATTTTTTTATACTTTTAGTTATAAACTTATATTAAAATATATTTTTTGGTTACGAATTATAACTAAATATTAATTTATAGTTTCATTTAAGTGGGTTTATCCTCAATTTTGTTAAACAATTTAAACGGTTAGTCTTTTAACCTTTTAAACTAATAACCTTTTAACCTCAAAAATATGTGCGGAATAGTATGTGCCTTCGACCTAAAACAAAAAGCTGAAACTTTAAGACCAAAGGTTTTAGAAATGTCTAAAATAATTCGTCATCGTGGACCAGATTGGAGTGGAATTTATTCTGATGAAAAAGCGATTATGTCTCACGAACGTTTGGCAATTGTTGATCCAGCTTCAGGAAAACAACCTTTATTTTCAAAAGATAAAAGTTTAGTTTTAGCGGCTAATGGAGAAATTTACAACCACAGAGAATTAAGAAAGCAATTTGTAGGTAAATACGAATTTCAAACAGAAAGTGATTGTGAAGTCATTTTAGCTTTATATAAAGAAAAAGGAGTACAATTTTTAGATGAAATGAACGGAATATTTGGTTTCGCAATTTACGATGTTGAAAAAGATGAGTATTTTATTGCTCGCGATCATATGGGAATTATACCTTTATATATAGGTTGGGATGAACATGGAACGTTTTACGTAGCATCAGAATTAAAAGCACTAGAAGGAGTTTGTACTAAAATTGAATTATTTCCACCAGGACATTACATGTCAAGTAAAGATGGAGAATTTGTACAATGGTATAAAAGAGAATGGACAGACTTTGAAGCTGTAAAAGATAATGCAACAAGTATTATTGAAATCAAAAAAGCTTTAGAAGCAGCAGTAAAAAGACAATTAATGAGTGATGTACCTTATGGAGTTTTACTTTCTGGTGGTTTGGATTCATCAATAACTTCAGCTATAGCTAAAAAATATGCGCAAAAACGCATTGAATCTGAAGATGCTTCAGAAGCTTGGTATCCACAATTACACTCATTTGCAGTAGGATTAGAGGGTTCACCAGATTTAGCTGCGGCTCAAAAAGTAGCAGATCATTTAAAAACCATTCATCATGAAATTAAATTTACTATTCAAGAAGGTTTAGATGCAATCAAAGATGTGATTTATAATATAGAAACTTATGATGTAACAACAATTAGAGCATCAACTCCAATGTATTTAATGGCAAGAGTGATTAAATCGATGGGAATAAAAATGGTGCTTTCTGGAGAAGGATCAGATGAATTATTTGGAGGTTATTTGTATTTTCACAAAGCACCAAACGCAAAAGAATTTCATGAAGAAACAGTTCGAAAATTAAGTAAATTGCACATGTATGATTGTCTTCGTGCCAACAAAAGTCTAGCAGCTTGGGGAATTGAAGGTCGTGTGCCGTTTTTAGACAAAGAATTTATGGATGTTGCCATGCGAATCAACCCTCAAGACAAAATGATTAACGGTGAACGTATGGAAAAATGGGTTTTAAGAAAAGCCTTTGAAGATATGTTGCCAGAAAGCGTAGCTTGGAGGCAAAAAGAACAGTTTAGTGATGGAGTAGGATATAGTTGGATTGATACTTTAAAAGAAGTAGTTGCTAAAGAAGTTTCAGATGAACAATTAGCCAATGCAAAATATAAGTTTCCTATTCAAACACCAACATCAAAAGAAGAGTATTATTACCGTTCAATTTTTACAGAACATTTTCCAAGTGATGCAGCGGCTAAAAGTGTGCCTCAAGAAGCAAGTGTAGCATGTAGCACAAAAATTGCTTTAGAATGGGATGAAGCTTTCAAAAACATGAATGATCCATCAGGTAGGGCAGTGGCAAATGTGCATACTGAAGCTTATTAATTGCATTTTTAATAAATAATGTAGTTGTTTTCGTTAAAAGTTGCTTAAAACTAACCTCATAAATTAGTTTTAAGCAACTTTACTGATTTTAGAATTTTAACAAAAGGCTAAATTGATTAAAATTCGATTCTAGCCTTTTTTTAAGCGATTTGCGAGACTTTTTAGAAATTAACAAATGTTGATAACTTGAAGTCATTTTAAGGTGCTTTTTAGTTATTTTCTTTATTAAATGGTTATATTTGTAGTTATAATAAAAAAATCGTTTAAGATTTAATAATATGAGTGAAGAAATAAACAAAAGCAATTATTCCGCAGATAGTATTCAGGCCTTAGAAGGAATGGAACATGTAAGAATGCGTCCTTCTATGTATATTGGTGATGTAGGGGTCAGAGGACTTCATCATTTAGTATATGAAGTTGTAGATAACTCTATTGATGAAGCAATGGGTGGTTATTGTGATACTATTATAGTAGATATCAATGAAGATGGTTCAATTTCAGTAGAAGATAATGGACGTGGTATTCCAGTTGGAATTCATAAAAAAGAAGGAGTTTCTGCCCTAGAAGTTGTAATGACTAAAATTGGTGCTGGAGGTAAATTCGATAAAGATTCATATAAAGTTTCTGGAGGATTACACGGAGTTGGAGTTTCAGTTGTAAATGCATTATCAAATCATTTACGCGCAACA
>NZ_CAXBFR010000098.1:0-10879 GCF_963975005.1 uncultured Flavobacterium sp. | reverse complement strand
ACTTCTTTTACTATTTCATCAATAATTTCATCATTAATATAATCCTTATCCTCCTCAACAACAGCCATATCCTCAACAACAGCCATATCCTCATCTGCTTTTGGTCTTGGTATTTTAATTTTAGGTATCTTTTTGTTTTTAATTGTCTTGTTCTTTATAGGCTTTAGACCAGTTAGTGTCTATTTTGGAGATATGGGTAATTACTATCATAAATTTAATTTACTTGTAAACGGTAATCCTCCAAATTATAATAAAGATTTTTTATTCATATTTTTTATGAATATAATTTCAAGTTCTGAGTCAGCAACTTTTTTCTTTTTTTTATGTGCTTTTATGTATTTATATCCATTATTTAGTTTTACTAAGAAGGTTTTTAATGAGTATTGGTTTTATGCCTTTTTTATGCTTATAATTTCATTTTCTTTTTGGTCATATGGTACAAATGGTATTCGTAATGGTATAGCTTCTAGTATTTTTTTATTAGGAATTTCAATTAAAAAAAAATCTTTTAAATATATTATGTTTATTGTTGCTTGTGGTTTTCATCAATCTTTATTGTTGCCATTTATGGCTTATTTGATGACAAATTATTACAATTATCCTAAAAAATATTTAATTGCTTGGTTATGTTGTATACCATTATCTTTAGTTTTAGGAAATGTATTTATTTCTTTTTTCCTAAATTTAGGAATAATTGATTCTAATAATTTAGAAGGCTATATGGGTGGTTTTGACTACGCAAGTGAGGGTATTACGGACTTAAAAACAGGTTTTAGATGGGATTTTTTAATATATAGTGCATCTGGTGTATATGCAGGGTGGTATTATATTTATAAAAAATTATTTACAGATATCTTTTACTTCAGGTTATTTAATATTTATTTAATTGTAAATGGGTTTTGGATTTTAGTAATAAAAGCAAATTATTCGAATAGATTTGCCTATTTATCATGGTTTATGTTAGGAATAATAATAATTTATCCATTGTTGAAAAAGAAAATATTTAGAAATCAACATAGAGTAGTAGCAATTATCATTTTAGCTTATTTTTCTTTTACTTATTTAATGAATGTAATATTATCATAATGAATCAACTTACCGTTTTTACACCTACCTTCAATAGAGCTTATTTGTTGCCACAATTATATAAGAGTCTTATTAAACAAACCAATCAAGATTTTGAATGGTTACTTGTTGATGATGGGTCTACAGATGAAACTAATGAATTGGTAGCTAGTTGGCAAAAAGAAAAGAAGATTACTATACACTATGTCTTTCAAGAAAATCAAGGCATGCACGGAGCACATAATACAGCCTACAATACAATTACTACTGAATTTAATGTTTGTATTGATTCAGATGATTACATGCCTGACAATGCAGTGGAACTAATTTTAAAAAATACTAAAAATTTAGATGAAAACGAAGCCGGGATTATTGGTTTAGATGCTACTAAAGATAATAAAATTATTGGCACAACTATTCCAAGTAATTTAAAGGCTGTTAAACTGAACGAACTCTATACGCTGCATCAGGTAAAAGGAGATAAAAAAATAGTATATAAAACAGCTGTTGTTAAACAATATCCTAAATATCCTCTTTTTGAAAAAGAAAGGTTCGTGCCTTTAGATTATCTTTATATATTGATTGATCAGGATTATACTTTAAAACCGATTAACGAAGTATTGTGTATTGTAGAATATCAAGATGATGGTTCTTCTAGGAATATTTTACAGCAGTATAGAAAAAACCCAAATGGTTTTGCCTTTTCAAGAATTAGTCGTATAAAATTCGGCAAAACGTTTAAAGAAAGGTTTAAAAATGCAATTCATTTAGTGTCTTCTGCAATTTTTTTAAAAAATCCATCTTGGTTGTTTAAATCTGATAAGCCGTTACTTGTCTTTTTAGCTTTACCTTTTGGAATTCTATTAAATTTGTACATACGTTTTAAAACCAATAAATGAAAATAATACATATAATAAATTCCTTAGCTACAGGGGGTGCCGAAAAATTAATTCTCGACACTTTGCCTTTATACAATGAAAAAGGAATTCATGTTGATTTATTGTTGCTGTGGGATAACAATTGCATGTTTACTCAAGAGCTAAAAAAAATGGATTGCGGCACAATACACATTTTAAAAACATCTAAAAATTATAAAGACATTTATAGCATTTCAAACATTTTTAAAATTGCAAAAATTTTAAAAAATTATGATTTAGCGCATGTTCATTTATTTCCAGCTCAATACTATGTTGTTTTGGCAAATATTTTAATTGGCAATAAATGCAAATTAGTATTTACTGAACATAATACTACAAATAGAAGAATTAAAAGCAAACTGTTAAAACCATTAGAATCCTTTATTTATAAAAGATATATAAAATTAATCTGCATAACAGAAGAAATAAAAAATATTTATCTTAATTACTTAAACAAAAGTAATAGTCAACTTGTGGTTATTCAAAATGGTGTCAATATTAATAGCATTACAGAAGCTATACCACATGATAGGATAGGTATAAATGAACACATTGCTTTAGATGATGTCATAATAATTCAAGTGGCAGCATTTAGACCTCAAAAAGATCAGTTGACTTTAATAAAAGCAATGCAATTTCTTCCTAATCATTTTAAACTTTTGTTAGTTGGAGAAGGTGAAAATAAAAAAATATGTGAAGCATTTGTCACCAAAGAAAAATTGACAAATAGAGTTTTCTTTTTAGGTCAGAGAGCAGATATTCCTAGGTTATTAAAATCTGTAGATTTAGTTGTCTTGTCGAGTAAGTATGAGGGTTTGTCTTTGTCTTCAATTGAAGGTTTAGCATCAGGAGTACCTTTTATAGCTTCTGATGTACCAGGACTACGTGAAATTGTTAAGGGATATGGGGTGTTATTTGAAGAAGGAAATACGACGGATTTAATTAATAAAATTAATAATTTGATAAATGATAATGAGTATTATTTACAAATAGCAAAAACTTGTTTAGAGCGTTCAAAGCATTTTGATATTTCAATTATGATAGAAAAACATATTAAACTTTATAAAGAAATACATGAAGCCTAAATTAATAAGAACTTCAACAATAGCATTGTCTTTAAATGTTTTATTGAAAGGTCAACTTTGTTTTTTGCAAAACCATTACAATGTTGTTGCTGTTTCTGGATATGATGAAGATTTAAAGGAAGTAGCTGTGCGAGAAAAGGTTCATGTTCACGCTATTGAAATGCAACGTCAAATTTCGCCTTTAAAAGATTTGATTAGTTTAATTAAATTGTATTTGTATTTTAAAAAAGAAAAACCACAAATTGTACATTCCATTACTCCAAAAGCAGGTTTGTTGTCTATGATAGCTGCAAAATATGCAGGAGTTCCAGTTCGTATGCATACGTTTACAGGGCTAGTTTTTCCTTCTAAAAAAGGTATTATGCAGCGAATACTTATATTAATGGATCAACTATTGTGTTGGCATGCTACAAATGTATTTCCTGAAGGGCAAGGTGTTAAAAAAGATCTTTTGGCTTATGAAATAACAAACAAGCCTTTAAAAATAATCGCAAATGGTAATGTTAACGGAGTAGATTTATCTTATTTTGACTCCTTTCATTTTTCCAAGCAAGATAATGTTAAATTAAGAGAAAAATTAAGCATAAATCATGATGATTTTGTTTTTATTTTTGTAGGAAGGTTGGTTTCAGATAAAGGAATTAATGAGTTGGTGGAGGCGTTTGGAAGATTTGGAGAAGAGGAGATGGGGAGAAAGGGAGAAGGGGAGAATGGGAGAATGGAAGATGAGGAGATTAGGAGAAAGGGAGAAGGGAAGAAAGGGAGAAGAGGAGATGGGGAGTATTGGAGAATAGGAGAAAGGGAGAATAGAAGAAAGGGAGATTTGGAGGATGGGAAAGGGAGTTATAGCTGTAAACTTTTACTAGTAGGTCTTTTGGAAGCGGAATTGGATCCTTTGTTACCTGAAACTCTAAAAAGTATTGAGGAAAATCCTGATATAATTTCTGTAGGTTTTCAAAACGATGTTCGACCTTATTTTGCTATTGCTGACGCTTTAGTTTTTCCAAGTTATAGAGAAGGTTTTCCAAATGTGGTTTTACAAGCAGGAGCAATGGGTTTGCCTAGTATTGTTTCAGATATCAATGGGTGTAATGAAATTATTATTAATGGAAATAACGGTTTAATAATACCAGTTAAAAATACCGGTGCTGTTTTTGAAGCCATGAAAAAATATTTAATAGATAAACAAGTATATCAATTGCATAAAAAAAATGCAAGGAATAGAATTGCGGAAAATTATGAACAAAAAGTAGTTTGGTCTGCAATTTTAAACGAATATAAAAGCTTAGAAGAAAATGTATAAATCCTTTTTCAAAAGAATATTAGATTTTATAGCTGCCCTAATTGGATTTATTCTTTTAAGTCCAGTCTTTATAATTGTTATGGTAGGTCTGTTTTTTGCCAATCACGGTAAGCCATTTTTCTTTCAAACACGACCTGGTAAAAATGAAAGGCTTTTTAACATCATTAAGTTCAAAACCATGAATGATAAAAAAGATCCTTTAGGCCAATTATTATCAGACAGTGAACGACTAACGCCAATTGGTGCTTTCGTTAGAAAAACATCTTTGGATGAAATCCCACAATTGTTGAATGTACTAAAAGGAGATATGAGTTTAATTGGTCCAAGACCTTTGTTAGTACAATATTTACCTTTGTACAATGAAACTCAAAAACAAAGACATGCTATTAGACCAGGCATAACAGGTTGGGCACAAATTAACGGTAGAAATGCAATCAGTTGGAACCAAAAATTTGAATATGATGTTTGGTATGTGAAAAATTGCACTTTTTTGTTAGATTTAAAAATACTATTTTTAACAGTTAAAAAAGTAGTTGTAAGTGAAGGAATTTCTCAAGAAGGAGAAGTAACTATGGAAGTTTTTAAAGGGAATAATAAGTAAATTAATATGGAAACCAATAAATATCTTTTTGGAGCAAGTGGTCATGCAAAAGTTGTATTAGATGTTTTGTTTTCAAATAACATAAAAGTGTTAGCAATTATTGATGATAATCCTAAAACTCTTTATATTTCAACTATACCAGTTGTTAAGACTAAAGACTTTGAAATTCCTGAAGGTAGTCAATTTATAGTGGCTGTTGGTGATAATTCAATCCGAAAGAAAATAGTAAACAAAAACAACTTCCAATATTTTTCAGCATTCCATTCAGATGCCACAATTTCAGCATTTGCTTCTATAGAAGAAGGGACAATAGTTATGCCACAGGTAGTTGTTAATTCAGATGCAAAAATTGGAAAACATTGCATAATTAATTCAAGAAGTGTTGTAGAACATGATTGTGTTTTAGAAGATTATGTTCACATTTCGCCAAATGCTTCACTAGCTGGTAATGTTACTATAGGAGAAGGAACTCAAATTGGTATAGGCTCAAGTGTGATACAAGGCATCACAATAGGGAAATGGGCAACCATTGGAGCAGGTGCTGTTATCCTAAATGATGTACCAGATTATGCAGTTGTAGTGGGAAATCCGGGAAAAATTATAAAAATCAAGACTAAATGATTTTCAAAAGAATTTTTGATATAGTTTTTTCAGTAGTAGGCTTGCTGTTTATGGGTTGGGTTATACTGCTTACAATAGTAATAGCTTCTTTTGATACAAAATCAAACGGTTTATTTACGCAAGACCGTGTAGGTCAATACGGTAAACTATTTAAAATTTTTAAAATAAAATCCATGAAGGATAAAACACAACAAATTTCATCATTCGGTCGATTTTTGCGAAAATCTAAACTCGACGAACTACCACAATTACTTAATATTTTACTCGGACAAATGAGTTTTGTAGGACCAAGACCTGATATTCCGGGATAT
This sequence comes from uncultured Flavobacterium sp., assembly GCF_963975005.1. Taxonomy (GTDB): domain Bacteria; phylum Bacteroidota; class Bacteroidia; order Flavobacteriales; family Flavobacteriaceae; genus Flavobacterium. Next base: position 4,976 of record NZ_CAXBFR010000098.1, on the reverse strand, counting down.
TATGATAAATTAGAAGGAGAGAGCAGAAAAATCCTTTCCTTAAAACCAGGTTTAACTTCTGAGGCTTCTATCAAATACGCCAAGGAAGAAAAGCTTCTTACTCAACAAGTTGATCCGTTGGCTTATAATAATAATGTAATTTTTCCCGATAAAGTGAAAATGAATTTAAAATATTATTATAACCAAAGTATTTTCTTAGATTTGCAGATATTGTTTAGGACGGTTTTTCGTTAGTAGTTATAGTTGTTGGTCGATGGGGAGAATTGGTGATGAGTAGATAGAGTGATGGGAGTGGGTTTTAGAGTTGTTTTATTAAGTTTAACTATAGAAGGCCAATTTTGTTGGGCCATAAAAATTAAAAAAAATGAATACAAAGCAGAAAGTAAGTGTGGTGTTGGTTCTTTTGTGTAGCGTAATGTCTTTTGGACAAGAGAATTGGAATAGAATTTCCATTGAAACGGGTTATGGGTATGTGACTCCTTCAAAACTATACGGAAGCGAATTTAGTAAAAGTGATTTTTCAGGATTTAATCATTTTGACATTGGGGTTCGATATATGTTTGAACCAAACTTTGGAGTAAAGTTAAATTATGGAAGAGATGCTTTTTCAAAAGGAGAGGCTGGAGTTACTTTCAACACAATAATTGCTTCAGCTGTCTATAATGTGGGGAGTTTGGTTGATTTAAAACGAGCTACAAATGAAAAAATTGGTTTGTTAGGGCGTGTTGGTGTGGGAGTTACTTTTGCTAAACCAGAAACCATTAGCGGAACAGAACATATTGGAACGGCTACTATTGGTTTAACGCCTCAAGTAAAAGTATCAGAACGCATTAGTTTTTATGGAGATTTTGCTTATGCTTTTCGTTTGAAACAACATTATGGTTTTGATGGGGTGCTTTTAGACAATCAATATAAGTCAAAACTTGGGAAAACAGCTGTGTTTTCTTTAGGCTTAAATTTTTATATTGGCGACAAAACCAAACACGCTGATTGGTGTTAATAAATTTGGAATAGCCTTATTTTAGGGATTTACTTTATATCCTATAACAATAATTTTAGCATATGAATTCAGAAAAAATATGGTTGTCTTCTCCACATATGGGAGGTAACGAACAAAAATATGTGCAAGAGGCTTTCGATACGAATTGGGTTGCTCCTTTAGGGCCTAATGTTTCGGGTTTAGAAAAAGATATAGAACACTATTTAAGGGAAGATATGCATGTGGCGGCCTTAAGCTCTGGAACAGCGGCATTGCATTTAGGATTGGTTTTGCTTGGCGTTAAAGCGGGTGATGAGGTTTTATGTCAAAGTATGACGTTTTCTGCCTCTGCTAATCCCATATTGTATTTAGGGGCCATTCCTGTTTTTATTGACAGTGAAAAAGATACTTGGAATTTATGTCCGCTAGCTTTAGAAGAAGCTATAACAGACAGAATAGCTAAAGGAAAAAAACCAAAAGCAATTATTGGGGTTCATTTATATGGCATGCCCTTTAAAGTGGAGGAGATAATGGCAGTTTCCAAAAAATACGGCATTCCTGTTTTGGAAGATAGTGCTGAAGCTTTGGGGAGTACTTACAAAGGACAAAAATGTGGAACTTTTAGTGACTTAGCAGCTTTGTCTTTTAACGGAAATAAAATTATAACGACTTCTGGTGGAGGTGCATTGGTTTGCAAAGAAAAGGCAGTTAAAGACAAAACTATTTTTTTTGCTACACAATCTAGAGATAATGCTCCTCATTACCAACATTCTGAAATTGGTTATAATTATAGAATGAGTAATATTTGTGCAGGTATTGGTCGAGGTCAAATGGAAGTCATAGATTTAAGGGTTTCCCAGAGAAGGGCTATGCATAGCTTTTACCAAGAAGTTTTTAAGGACAATCAAGAGGTTTCTGTTTTTAAAGAACCCCATGAAGATTATTTTTCAAACCATTGGTTAAGTGCTATTTTATTGGATTCTTATGAAAAAAGAGAAGCTTTGCGTTTGTTTTTAGAAAAGGCGGATGTTGAATCTAGGCCTTTGTGGAAACCGATGCATTTGCAGCCTATTTTTGAGAAGTATCCTTATTATGGTACCACTGTTTCAGAAGACTTGTTTAAGAAAGGCCTGTGTTTACCATCAGGCTCAAATTTAACAGATATAGATAAAGAAAAGATTAATAAAAATATAACCTCTTTTTTTAGTACATTTGTTTAAAATCAACTCAATTTTAAGAAAAAATTTTAAGTAATAAATTGTCAAAAAATCTACTAATAAAATCATTTAATATGCTGTTTAATAAAAGGATAAACGCATTTGGTTATTTGCCTCGATGGATCATATTTTGTATTGATATTTGTATTTTATTATTTGCAAATGCTATAACTTATGGGATGTTGGTCAATTTGCAGATTAAATTTTATGAAACGCTTTCAAGCTTTGAACGCTATGGTTTAATATTGGCTGTTAATGTGTTGTTTTTTATTGTCTTTAAAACTTATGCTGGTATTGTGAGGCATAGCAGTTTTATTGATGCCGTAAAGTTAATGTTCTCCACTTTTTCATCCTTAATGGTTTTAATTGGGATTAATTATTTCAGTTATTTCTTTTGGGGTAAAAAAATATTTCTATTTCCAGGCTTAATATTGAGTTTTGTATTGTCTTTTACTTTTTTATTTTTCTTTAGAATTATAGTGAAATTTGTTTTTGAGAATTTTATCAATTCCATAGATGCTAAAAAATTGATTCCAACAGTTGTATATGGCTCAGATGCCAATGCCATTGCCGTAGCCAATGCTGTTAAATCAGAAAGCCCACCCCGATTTAAAATTGTGGCCTTTATGGACAGTTCTAAGTCTAATAAATCGAAAAGTATTTTAGGCTTACCAATTTTATACAACAGCAAGAAAACATCCGTTATCCTAAGAAGTTTTAGAGCGAAAGCTTTAATTATAGCTGAAAAATCGCTCTCCAAAGATCAAAAATTGGAGATTATTGATGATTGTTTAGAACATAATATTAAAGTGTATACCATTCCCATTATTACCAATTGGGAAGATGAAAAAGAAATTTCAAAACAAATTAAGAGTTTTCAAATTGAAGATTTATTGGAAAGAAAACCAATTGTTTTAGACAATAAATTAGTTTCGAGGCAATTGTCAGGTAAAGTGGTTCTAATTACAGGGGCTGCAGGATCTATAGGAAGTGAAATTGTTTGGCAAGTATTAGAGTTTAACCCTAAAAAGTTAATCATTGTAGATCAAGCTGAAACACCTTTGCACCACATTTCCTTAGAAATTGAAAAATCGCAAAAGAAAGTAAAGGTAATAACAATTATTTCGGATATCCGAAACAAGTCTAGTTTAGAAAGAGTCTTTGAACAGTACCGACCGGATGTTGTATTCCATGCTGCGGCTTATAAACATTTTCCTTTAATGGAAAACAATCCTTGCCAAGCCATTTATACCAATGTCTTAGGGACCAAAAACGTAGCGGATTTGACGGTACAATATGGCGTGAAAAAATTTGTAATGGTTTCTACAGATAAAGCGGTTAACCCAAGTAATGTAATGGGAGCTAGCAAACGAATCGCTGAGAAATATGTACAAGCCTTGCATTATAGTAGCCTTTTGGGTAAAGAACATAGCACAAAATTCATTACCACCCGATTTGGAAATGTTTTAGGTTCTAACGGTTCTGTAGTGCCTCTTTTTAAGAAACAAATAGAAAGTGGTGGACCAATTACCATAACACATCCAGAAATTATTCGTTATTTTATGACCATACCAGAAGCTTGTCAATTGGTTTTGGAAGCTGGAGGAATGGGTAATGGGGGTGAAATCTATATATTTGATATGGGCAAACCCGTTAAAATTATTGATTTGGCTAGAAAAATGATACAATTAGCTGGATATGAACCGGATAAGGAAATAGAAATTAAAATTATTGGTTTAAGACCCGGTGAAAAATTGTATGAAGAGTTGTTGAATGATACCTCTAAAACCCTACCTACGCACCATGAAAAAATTATGATTGCTGAGGAAGAGGAAGAAGATTATAACCAAATTATAAAGGATATTGATCAATTGATTGCCATTTCTTTGTGCAAAGAAGAAGTTGAGATTGTTCAGTATATGAAAAAAATTGTACCAGAGTTTAAGAGTTTAAACTCTACTTATGAGATTTTGGATTAATTAGCGTACTCTTTTATGTAATATTTAAATAATGTATCTTTATCCCCTAAAAAAAACAAAATGAATAGAAAAGTAGTATTATTTTTTATTTTATCCCTAAGTATTTTGATAGTTTCCTGTTCTTCTTCGGAAAAATTTGCCTTACTTCAAAACGCATCTACTACAAGCGAAACAAAAACAGCCGATTTTCAAGCCGTTTTGCAACCGGATGATTTATTAATGATTTTAATTTCAGCAGGAAACCCTATAATTGCTCAGCCTTACAATTTAGCGAATGCTACAGTTACTTCAAATACAGCCTCACAAGTTGGTCAACAACAAATTTTGCCTTATCAAATTGATCAGGAAGGGAATATTCAAATGCCAGAGTTAGGAACCATAAAAGCCTCAGGAAAAACGAGAAATGAATTAGTGGCACATATTGAAAAATTATTGATTGGAAAAATCACAAATCCAGTTATAACCATAAGAATATTAAACTTTAAAGTTTCTGTTCAGGGCGAGGTAAATAGACCAGGAACATTTCCAATCAATAGTGAAAGAGTAACTCTTTTAGAAGCTTTAAGCATGGCGGGTGATTTAACGATTTATGGAAAAAGAGATAATATTTTAGTCATAAGAGAAGAAAATGGAGTTAAAAGTTTCCAAAAAGTGGATATTACTAAAGGAGATTTTGTTAATTCATCCTACTATTATTTAGTACAAAATGATGTGATTTACGTGGAACCAAATAAAACAAAAGTTAATTCTTCTGTTATTGGCCCCAATATAACAGTAGGTCTTTCATCGCTATCCTTATTA
>NZ_CAXBFR010000097.1:0-10880 GCF_963975005.1 uncultured Flavobacterium sp. | reverse complement strand
AGATGCTGAATCACTGAAATAAATTCAGCGCAAGTATGTTAAACCTAAAAAGAAAAGTAAAATATAAATCAAAAGATGCTGAAACGAGTTCAGCATAAAAAAAAGTTTAATGATAAGTAAAAATAAAAGAAAATAAGACTTGAGCACTAAACAAATGAGAGACAGTCATTTGAATATTTAAGATTATCTGTATAATTACGGACAGGATATTCTGTGCCTAAAAACAAGCGTAACTAACTGAATATCAATAAAATAATTGTAAAAAAGATTTGGAAGTTATGTTTTTTTGACTTTATCTTTGCCGGAGAGATTTAGAAGTTAGAAGTTAGAATTTAGAAGTTAGAAGTTTGAATTTAGAAGTTTGAAAATAGAATTTAGAAATATAGAAACGATGAGAACATTAGATATACAATATAGAGCAAGCGAAATAATGAATGGTAGTTCATTATATATGAATCCGTCATTTTGTCCACGATTTGATTTTGGGGCGAATAACAAACAGGTGTATGCATATAGGGAATAGGATAGGAGTATCTTATTTTAAATTATATGAAGCACCTTTAACGAGGTGTTTTTTTTATGACTAATATTTTGATTCTATAGCTCAATTGGATAGAGCGTCAGTTTTCTAAACTGAAGGTTGAAGGTTCGATTCCTTCTAGAATTACAGGTTTTTTAGAAAGGAACCACTCAAAGTAGATTATTGTTTTAGACTGTCTCTCTATGCAATTGCAATCGACTTTGAGTAACCACTGGGAAGATAACGATTGGTTGTTTACTCGCTTTGGATGCGAGAGGTTGTAGGTTCGAGCCCTGCTTCCCAGACAAAAAAGAACTATTAAAAGCACTACGCAGATTAGTTGCGTACTAAGTTTTGAATATTTGTAAAGCGAAAGCAACTAAGTTCTTTGAATACTAATAATCCTCATTTTGTCGGATAGACAAGTAAGAGGAAAAAAATATCAAGCAAGTCTTGTTGGGTGTTTCTGTATAGCACTATTGTAGTATTCGTTTCGCGGTTGCGAATGATGTTTTACTATTCAACTTGATTTGAAGGTTTCGGTAATTTTCCAAAAAATTGCCCTCTCTATGTGTCGTGGGTTCAAATCCCACTTCTGATTTTGTCAGAGTAACTCAGTCCGGTAGAGTAATAGATTTGAAAACGTAGGTTCGAATCCTACACACATTTCATTAGTGTGTTTGACAGTGGTTGTCACCAACAGGCTCAAAATCTGTTTGAAGAGTAGCGTTCGCTCTATAAATTGAATGTACCATGGAAAAAGACTATTTGTCTTGATCAGCAATACAAATTAATTAGTGTTCTCGTATTGCACTCACGACAAGACCTGAAAATTGACTCTGTTTTTTAAACCGTTGGTTGCCTTTAGGGTTTGCTTGTTTTAAACTTAGGTTTTTACAAAAAATGATTATAAACGCTTTCATCGCTTTGCTAAACTGGCTTTTTTCCGTCCTTGAAGGAGGATTGAGACAAATAGGCTTTTTTATTTAAAAATGAATAATAATTAACGCTGTATAGTTCAGCTATAATAACTAGAAATAATGATTAAAAGAATTACAATTAAGGCTTACCAAGTAGGTTTGGTATTTGAAAACAGAAAATTAATTGCTGTTTTAGAAGAAGGAAAATTTTGGATTTTGGGTAACAAAGAAGTAATGATTTACGAAATGAAGTCTTCTTTTGTCGCTCCAATAGAATTAAACATTTTATTGCAAAATGAAAAGTTAGCTTCAATGTTAGAAGTTGTTGAAATTACAGATAATGAAATTGCTTTGTACTTTGTAAACGGTATTTTTAAAGAGGTTTTAATAACAGGAAGATATGCTTTTTGGAAAGGGTATAACGAAAATACTTTTATCAAAGCTGATACAAGTAAAGTTCATATTACAGAACAAATTGCAGTAAGCATGCTGGAAAACCAAAAGGTTAGAGCTTACATTAGAAAGTTTCAGGTAGCAAATTTTGAAAAAGGCTTGTTGTTTGTAAACGGTACTTTTGTAAAAGAATTAGCTGCTGGTACTTACTATTTTTGGAACAACACTATTTCGGTAGAGGTTAAAAATGTAGATACCAGAAAGCAACAAATGGAAATCTCAGGTCAGGAATTGTTGAGTAAAGATAAAGCAGCCTTGAGAATTAACTTCTTTGCAAGCTATAAAGTTATGGATGTAACGAAAGCTTTGGTAAACAACAAAGACTTTGAAAAACAATTGTATGTAACGATGCAATTAGCCTTGAGAGCTTTTGTGAGTACTTTTACTTTAGATGAATTGTTGACTAAAAAAGATACTATTGCTGAAGTAATTTTGGAAGAAACTAAAACTAAAATTGTTGATTTAGGTTTGGAAGTATTTGCCGTTGGTATTAGAGATATTATCTTACCAGGAGATATGAAAGAAATCATGAATCAGGTTTTGGTGGCTGAAAAGAAAGCCCAAGCTAACAGTATCATGAGAAGAGAAGAAACAGCTGCGACTAGAAGTTTATTGAACACAGCCAAATTGATGGAAGAAAACGAAATGTTGTGGAAGTTGAAAGAGATGGAATATGTTGAAAAAATTGCAGATAGAATTGGTGAAATTACTATTTCTGGAAGTGGTAACATCATCAGTCAATTGAAAGAAATTTTCGTTAAATAAGGAGAACCTCGGAATTTATTTTTCGGGGTTTTTTGTTATAGACAATAGTATTTAATAAATAATTTGCGGGAGATAGCATAATGTGTGAGGCCCAAAAGGGTAATAGGTTTGTAGTGAGCCAAAGTTTGTGAAAGAGGTTTATTAGAAGTCATACAAGGTGACAAGTTTGTGGGTTAGTGTTTTGCAAATTAACTGGTAAAAAGTATGCTCTTATGCTAATCTAGTATTTTCATTCAATAGGAATATCTTTTCGTAAGCTCTTTTGATTGGTTTAAAGTATATTAAACAATAATGTAGTATACGTTAAATTACTACTAATCTTTTCTAATTAAATTGCGCACAATATAATTGCGCCTTACATTTGACTTATTAAATTGAAAACATGAATGATCCATTACATCTTAATGAGCAAATTTGCTTCCCTGTTTACGTTTTTGCCAAGGAAATTATTAATCAATACCGTCCTTTGCTAGAGGCGTTAGACCTAACATATCCTCAGTATTTGGTAATGATGGTTTTGTGGGAACAAGAAGCACAAACGGTGAATCAATTGGGTAAAAAATTAAAATTGGACAGCGGAACACTTACACCATTACTTAAACGAATGGAACTTAAAGCGTTTATTTCCAGAAACAGAAGTACAGTAGACGAACGAATAGTCAATATTTCTTTAACTGAAAAAGGTAAAGTCTTAAAAGAAAAAGCTTCTTGTATTCCAACTCAATTAATGGAATCTATGCAGGTTTCCACCGAAGATTTAATTGTTTTGAAAAACATAATAACTAAAATTTTAAAAAAATAACTATGAAAACATTGTATACAACAAAAGCTACTGCAACTGGTGGTAGAAACGGACATGTAAAAAGCGAAAATGGAATTGTTGATTTTGAAGTAAGACATCCAAAAGGTTTGGGTGGCGCTACTGACGATTATGCTAATCCAGAAATGCTTTTTGCAGCAGGCTATTCGGCTTGTTTTGATAGCGCTCTCAACTTGGTAATTAAAAAAGAAGGTATTAAGACCGGAACGACTTCGGTAACGGTAAATGTTAGTATAGGTTCAAATGACGCTGGAGGATTTGGTTTAGAAGCTGAATTACATGCTAATATTCCAGGAGTATCATTAGAAGTAGCGCAATCGTTAATTGAAAAAGCACACCAAGTTTGTCCTTATTCTAATGCAACAAGAGGAAACATGCCTGTGAAATTGACGGTTTCAAACGAATAATTAAATAATATAGAATACATAAATAAACAAATAAAAAATGGCTTTAATAGAAGATTTACATTGGAGACATGCTGTAAAAGCATACGATTCAACCAAAAAAGTAAGCAAAGAAGATATAGATAAAATTGTAGAAGCGGCACGTTTAGCACCAAGTTCTTCGGGGTTGCAACCTTTCAACGTGTTAGTAGTAGAAAATCAAGCATTAAAAGAAAAATTAGCCAAAGGAGCTTTAAATCCAGAATGCATGAGAGATTGTTCTCATGTTATAATTTTTGCTGGCTGGGATCGTTATACTGAAGAGCGTATTGATAAAGTATATAATCATACAACCGATGTACGAGGTTTAGAAAGAGGACGTTTTGGTAGTTACACCGACAAATTAAAAGAAATCTACATGGCTCAACCTGCTGAAGAAAACTTTGCACATATTGCAAGACAGACTTATATTTCTTTAGGTTTAGCTTTAGGACAAGCTGCTGAATTAAAAGTAGATAGTACACCAGTTGAAGGATTTGATAACAGTGTAGTGGATGAAATCCTAGCATTAAATAAATTAGGTCTAAAAAGTGTTTCTTTAATGTATGTAGGTTATGCAGATACCCCAAAAGATTGGATTGCTCCTATGAAAAAAGTAAGAACTCCAAAAGATGAATTTGTAATTGAATTCAAATAAGAAATAAAGTAAAGCTTTTTGGTTAGTACAAAGCTGCATTTTATGAATAAAAGCCTGAATTGAAACTTTGTTTTGGTTGAGGCTTTTTATTTCTATGAGTATAAAGGATTTAGTTACATTGAAATCTTACTTTTTGCATTATGTTGTTTTATATCCTCTAATTCCCATTGGTATAACTGTACCCAATATAAAAAAACATAAAATTTTATTCAGAAGTTATTGAATAGGTATTAAGTTGTTTTCTTTTCCACAATGTATAAAAAAAGCACCCGTTTTTTAACTCTTTAACAAAGGTTTATTTCCTTTCTGGATTCAAGACACAAATATTGAGGAATTTGTTAAAAAAATCGTATCTTAGGCTGGTAAACAAAGGATGCAAATACATTCTTATTATTTAAACGACAAACCTTATAAAATGTGTTATGTTGAAGATTCATTCGGAATCGTGTTTGAAGTTTACACACACAGTTATGAGTTAAGATACTCTTCTGTAGCCTAACTAAATAAAGGCTTTTTTGTATTAAAATAATGAAGAATGAAAAATATATTCTATATCAGCTTATTAATCTTTGTTGCTGTCGCTTGTAAAGAAGAAGCAACTGAGCATGAGTATATAGATAATGAAGTTATAAGTTTTGTTGTTCCTGCAAAAGCCATTAGAGTAGCTGACTTTAAAGGCCAACAAGTAACAGGAATAACTGTTACTGATTCGGGGCGCATTTTTGTTAATTTTCCTAGATGGCGAAAAGGAGTTACAAATTCAGTTGTAGAAGTTGGTGACAATAATAAAATTACAAGTTATCCAGATGCTAAATGGAATTCGTGGGAAGTTAATCAAAAGGTTGTACCAAATAAATTTGTAGGAGTGCAATCTGTTATTGCAGTTGAAAATAATTTATATGTTTTAGATACTCGAAATCCTATGTTTGCTAAAGTTGTTGATGCACCAAGGGTTTTTGTCTTTGATTTAACTACTAATCAATTAGCTAAGACTTATGTATTTGATAAAAACAGCTTTCATACTGATTCATATATCAATGATTTGCGTGTAGATTTAAAGAAAAACACTATTTATTTTACAGACTCAGGCAACTCAGGTCTAGTTGTTTTGGACATGAAAACAGGTAAAACTAAACGTGTATTAGACAACCATATTTCTACCGCTGCAGAAGTTAATTTCTTGACTTTTGAAGGTAAAAAATGGGAACGCACTGTTAATTCAGATGGAATTGCTTTAGATAATTTAGGTAATACATTATATTTTCATGCTTTAACAGGTTATCACTTGTATGCTGTGGATACAGATATTTTAGAAAATGGAAATGAAAAAGCCATTGAAGCCAATGTTAGAGTTATAGCTAAAACTCCAGCACCAGATGGAATGTTGTTTAATACTAATGGTGATTTATATTTTGCTGATTTAGAAAAAAACAAAATTTTATACCGAAAAAACGATGGAATCATAAAGGTTCTATTAGAAGGTAAAGCAGTTAAATGGGCTGATTCATTTAGTATTCATGACGGATACCTATATTATACCAATTCTAGAATTAATGAGGTTGATGGTGATATATCTGACATGATTTTTACTTTGAATAAGGTTTTGTTGCCAATGGATGAAGATTGAAAAGTAAAGAATTCAAAATACCCAATTTTTATATCAAAACAAAATTACTGTTAGCTAGTGACTTTTGTGAATTAAAAATAAAAATAAAGTGAAAGACCGTTAAAGTTCGGAGGAAGTAACTCAAAAGTTGTAGCATCTAAATTACTTTAAACAAAAAACTTTGCTCATCGAAACAAGCAAAGTTTTCTTATTTATAAAGTATCTTCTAAGTAAAATTAATCAATTTTAGTAAAGAATTCTTCTGCAGGAGTTCTTACTTTTTTCATATCGACTAACCAATCATTTTCAGCATCTCTGTAACCTAGCGTTAAAACAACAGTACTTTTCAATCCTAATTCTTTTAACCCTAATATTTCGTCTACTTTAAGTGGTTCAAAACCTTCCATTGGTGTTGCATCTACTCTTAGTTCTGCAGCTGCTGCTAATGCCATTCCTAATGAAATGTAAGATTGTTTAGCAGCATGATTAAAATGCCATTCTTTATTTAGGGGCTCATACATGCTCCAAAGGTTCTTTTTATAATCATCCATTGTGTCTAATGGCAAACCTCTTTCTTTCATAGTACGATTAAAAACAGTTTCAAGACGTTCTAAAGTATAGCAATCCCAAGCTGCAAAAATCAATACGTGTGAAGCATCTGTAATTTGACTTTGGTTGGAAGCTACAGTTCTAATTTTTTCTTTTAATTCTTGATTTGAAATTACGAAAATTTGGAAAGGTTGCAATCCAGATGAAGAAGGAGCTAAGTGTGCAGCCTCCAATATGTAGTCTATTTTTTCTTGTGCAACTTCTTGTCCATTCATTTTTTTAGTAGCATAACGCCACTTTAAATCTTCTAATAAGCTCATTTTTTTGTTTTTTAATTTGACTTCTAATTTACAATTTATAAGCTAATTTCTATCTACAAAAGTCTTAAAGTTATCTAAAATCGCTTGCCAGTCCAGTTTTTGTCATTCAATAGTGTTTTCTGTTTCTACTTCAAATTTTTTCTAGTTTGATTTGCTATTGAATATTACTTTATTGTATTAAGTTCTTTTATTTAAAGGTTTTATATATATCATTTTATTAAAAATAGCTTTTGTGTTAGTTAGCTTACATATTTTTTAATTTGAACAAAGTAGTTTTGACTTCGAACTTTAATACTACTGCTATGGTTAAGAAAGGAATTTATTTATTTATCACTCTGATGTTTTTTTCTTGTGAAATAGAAGGGAAATTCACTAGGTATCAAGCACAAGAACAGTTTGTTATTGATCCTGATGATGAGTTAGTTCAATTATATGCTGGAACATTTGTCCCAACTGCTGGAATTTCAGTTACAGGTGAAGCTAAGATATATCAACAAGGAACAACCCGATTTGTTTCTTTAGAAAACTTTTCTATTTCAAATGCACCAGATTTAAAAGTATATCTTTCTACAACTGCTGCTCCTGATACGTTTGTCAATTTAGGAAACTTGACTGCAGCAACAACTTATACTATTCCAACCCAAGTGGATTTGACCGTTTATACCTATGTTTTAATCCATTGTCAACAGTACAATCATTTGTATGCTATTGCTAATTTAAATTAATGTTTATATGAAACAGATTATATATATTTTAAGTATTTTGGGAAGTTTATCAATGTATTCTCAAGGTTGTAGTGATGCTGGTTTTTGCTCAGTAGGAAATACTTTTACGGATGAACTAAATACTTCTAAAAACCAACTTGATTTTGGAGGTATAATCGGTGGAGGAGAAGCGGATATTTTTTATATTTCACCTTATGTTACTTATACAAGAAACTTTTCAGAATCATTTTCTATGAGTGCAAAAGTTACTTACTCACAAGCTAGTGGCGATTTTGGCACAAGAGGTCAGTTTGGAGATGCTTTCTTAACAAGTAATTATGTTTTTAAAGAAAAGAATGCTAAAACTTGGAGTACACTTTTGGGTTTAAAATTTCCGTTTACGTCTTCCAATGCTAAGATTAATGATATTTCATTGCCTTTAGATTATCAAGCCAGTTTAGGAACTTTTGATTTGATAGCTGGTGTAGGTTTGAAGTATAAAAAATGGTTTTTTAATACCGCTTTGCAATTACCAATATTCAATAATAATAAGAATTCATATTTTGATGAGTATTCTGCTTCCAATGATTTTTCCTCAACCAATCTATTTGAAAGAAAACCGGATGTTTTGTTTAGAACAACTTATACAATCAACACCAAAAAGAAATTCACCTTTAAACCCAACTTGTTATTCATTTATCATTTAGGGGAAGATAGTTATGAGAATATTTTTGGCAATAGAACTACTATTGTAGGTTCAGATGGTCTAACGCTTAACGGAAATTTGATTATGAGTTATGCTATTTCATCCAATAGAAGTATTGAATTATCATTAGCAACTCCTTTTGCAATACGAGATAGTAGACCTGATGGATTAACACGTTCGTTTACTGCTGGTTTTATATATAAGTATGCGTTTTAAGTAAAATTTATTCATACAAACCTAAACGATTTCTAAGGTATTTGATTTCTTCAAGTAATTGATTTTCTTTTTCTTGTAAATTTAAAATAATATCAATGCCTTCTTTATTAATGTTTAAATCATTGTGCAAGCGAATGATTTTTTCGATGGTAGCCAATTGGTTTTTATCAAAATATCGTTGTTCTTTTTGTACAATGGTTTCAATTAATCCAAATGCTTCTAAATCACGAATAAAGTTAACTTCAATTTCGTATTCTTGACAAAATACTTCTACTATGATTAATTCTTGCGTTTCCATATTTTTAGTTTTTGGTAGCTTTAGCTAAATCCTTGAATAATTCTATTTCTTTTTCTGAAAGGTTGGTTGGAATGGCAATGTTGTAAGTCACATACAAATCTCCAAATTGACCGTCTTTTTTATAGACAGGAAAACCTTTTCCTTTTAAACGTACTTTTGTTCCATTCTGAATTCCAGCTGCTACTTTTAGCTTCAATTTTGCTTGATTGAAGTCAGAAATTGTAATTTCACCCCCTAAAACAGCTGTATATAAATCTAAATCTTGTGTAAAAAACAAATCATTACCCACACGTTTAAATGTTGTAGTATTGAGAATAGAAAAAGTTATGTATAAGTCACCATTTGGTCCTTTATTAGTTCCTGGTCCACCATAACCACTAATTTTAATGGTTTGTTGGTCTTCAATTCCAGCAGGAACAGTAATTCTAATACTTTTACCATTTACCGTAAATTCTTTTTTGTGTGTTGAATAAGCTTCTTTGATGTCAATTTGCAGTTGCGCTTGAATATCTTGACCACGATATTTTACCTGACTTCTTCGATTACCTCCTCCTTGATTGCCAAACATAGAAGAAAAATAATCTGAAAAATCTTCTCCACTAAAATCATTACTTGAATACGATTGTTGTTGACTAGCATTTGAATGTTGTCGTTGCTGTTTGTATTTTTCGTATTCTTCACCATTTTCCCAATCTTTTCCATACTTATCGTATTTCTTTCTTTTTTCGGGATTGCTTAAAACTTCATTAGCTTCATTAAGTTGTTGAAACTTTACTTGTGCTTCCTTATCATTTGGGTTTATATCTGGATGTAATTTTCTAGCTAGTTTACGATAGGCTTTTTTAATTTCATCAGCTGTTGCATTTTTAGAAATGCCAAGGACTTTGTAGTAATCAATAAATTCCATAAAATAGTAAATTAAACAGTTTAATTAGCTTAAAATGCTTACGTAAATTTACGAAATTCTATGGAATTTTGTATTAAAAGGTAGGTTTTGTTTTTGATTTTTTGAATTAGTCTTTAACGACCAATAACTCTTAAATTTAATATTTACTTATAAATTAATAAAGCTAAAATTTTGAAGGTTACAAATAGGACTTGTTTTTTTATGTAAACACTACTATGAAACTTTAATTAGTTTAGCTAATAAAGATGGTATTTCTTATGGTTTAAAGCAACAAGTATATTTGTCTCACTGTTAATAAATTACAAAAAAAATATAAAATTTATTTTTTTTTTGTTGTATGTTTGTTAATGATTTTATAAAAAAAACTATTTTTTTAATTAGCATAATTAGTTAAATTTTTAGCTTTTTTTTTAATCATAACTTTTATCTTAATTTGAGTATCTTGTTTAACACATAGAAAAGTATGAAAGATAGTAAGCTGAATAATATACTTCAAAATAAGGAATCCGAATCTGCTATTAACCCCGCAAATGATGCAACTATTTTAAAATTTCAAGAAGAACTTGATGCCCTAAAGCTTGAAATAAAATTAAAAAAAGAAGCGTTAAGACACGTAACTAATAAGACCAAATTAAAAGAAAATGTTTATTCTGATTTTTATGATTTTGCTCCAGTCGGATATTTTAAACTTAAAAATGACGGTTGTATTAAAGATGTCAATAAATATGGTGCAAAAATGCTTGGAAAAACCTGTTCAAGCATTATCAACAGTGATTTTAAGCATTATTTAGCTCCAGAAAGTCAATTTAAATTTACTGATTTCTTAAAAAAAGCAGCAAAAGATACTAAAAATCAATCTTGTGAAATTCAACTTTCAATGAAAAATGAATCAATAAAATTTGTTCATTTATCATGTGTTTATAGAGAAAATGAAGAGGAGTTTTTTTTCTATTTAATAGATATTTCAAAGCATAAACAGATTGAAGAAAATCTACAAACGTTAGAAAACGAAAATA
>NZ_CAXBFR010000096.1:0-11078 GCF_963975005.1 uncultured Flavobacterium sp. | reverse complement strand
TCTCAAATTATTCACGGTTTCATGATTTAGTTGAAAACTGTGAATATGATAATGGTTTTAATGAAATAGATTGTATCTCATTTAATTTTCCTTTAGTTATAAATATTTATAATCCAGATAATCAAATTGCAGATTTAATAACAATTCAAAATAATGAACAATTTTACAATTTTATTAATGGATTAAATTCAAATATAATTGCAGCATTTGCGTTTCCTATAACTATGACAGGTTCAAGTGGTGAAAATGTAATAATATATTCTAATGCTGAATTAGAATCTTTTATCCAAAACGCTATAGATGATTGTGTCACAAATTCTGGAGGAAGTGGGACATTAGATTTAGAAACGGTTTTAACATCTGGGAGTTGGTATATTTCATACTATTATAAGAATAACGATGGAACCTATTACTACAATGGATATGATTTTACATTTTTAAACAATGGTGATTCACAAGTGGTAAAAAACGCAGGAGTTATAAATGGAAGTTGGCTGATAGAATTAGATAATGGAATTCAAAAACTAGATTTAAATTTTGAAGGAGACTCCTTGTCAGAAATAAAAGAAAATTGGAAAGTAACAGAGTTTTCCGAAACAAATATAAGATTGAAAAAGACTGAAAACAGTGAAATTAGATATTTGTATTTTGCAAAAAATTAATTATAAACTTAAATATTTTTACTATGAAAAAAATTAAATTAATTCCTTTATTAGCAATGATTTTTATGCTAAATGTTGCTTCAATGTGTAGCAATGATGATGATTCAAATTCATTGAGTAACTCTGATCCAGTTCCAGTAATTAATACTATGTCTCAAGGAACTTGGAGGATTACTTTTTATGAAGATTCTGGTGAAAATCATACGAACTATTTTACTGGGTATAATTTTACTTTTGGCACATCAAATGTCCTTACAGCTTCAAATGGAGTAGATATATACACTGGAATATGGTCAGTAACAAATAGTGATACTAATGATGATAGTCCAAGTAATGATTTGGATTTTAATATTTTATTTACTTCACCAACAAATTTTTCAGATGAATTATCTGATGATTGGGATATTTTATCACGAACTGATACAAAAGTTGAATTAGTAGATGTAAGTGGAGGAAATGGAGGAACCGATTACCTCACATTTGAAAAAAATTAAAAATTTTAAAAAACCATCAATTAAGTTTGATGGTTTTTTTTTGTTAAAAAAATATTTTAGGTAGGGTTTCAATTTGTTTAATTGTTTTAACATTATAATGAGTCTAAAAAATCTAAATAACACATTTATGAATAGCAAATTAAAAAAAATATTGATTGTTTTAGGAATAGTTTTATTGGTTGGTTTTTATGGATATAATTACATAATGCATGGTGGAGCTAGAGATATTCAATTAGAGGAAAGTGCTTTTGTAGTTTCTTCAAATGATATTAAAAATGAATTTACTAAGAACATAGATGAAGCAACAAAAAAATATCTTAATAAAACTATTGAAATTTCCGGACTAATTTCAAACATTCAAGATAGTATAGTTACAATTGATGAAACTATTTTTTGCAAAATGATTTCTTTTAAAAATGTTAAAGAAAATAAAGACAAGATAACCATAAAAGGAAGACTTGTTGGCTTTGATGACCTTTTGGGAGAAATTAAACTAGACGAATGTAATATAACAACCAACTAACTAAAATTATGAAATTAACAAAAGTCACTCATTTGCTTTTTTTGTTTTTAGCATTTAACCTTACTAATGCTCAAGACGATTTATTGGATCAATTAGATTCAATTCAACCTAAAGAAAAAGGAATTGCTACTGCAGCTTTCAAAGGATTACAAGTATGTAATATGCAATCAACCAAACTACCGGTTAAAGGGGAGTTTTACTTTTTGGTATCTCACCGTTTTGGTGATTTATCAAATGGATTAGATAACTTTTTTGGGCTGGATAATGCCTTAACAAAAATTGGAGGAATTTGGGGTGTTACTAATTGGTTGTCACTAGGTGCATCAAGACATACTTATAATAAAACTTATGAGTTAGCTGCTAAATATAAATTTATAAGCCAAAGAGAAGAAGGTTTTCCTTTTACTATTGTTGGATATAATACTATGGATATAAATAGTGATTTAAAAAAAGACAACAACCCTCAATTGGTCTTTCAAAACAGATTGCAATATTCGTCTCAATTAATAATTTCTAGAAAATTTTCAGAATCATTTTCAATGCAAGTATTGCCAATATTTGTTCATAAAAATCTATATGATAATACTATTGATCAAAAAGAAACTTTTTTAATAGGAGCTGGAGGAAGGTATAAACTTAGTAAACGATTGAGTCTTAATGCAGAATATGCCTATAGAACAAACGTTGATAGTGGTTTGTCTAATTCACCATTCAATAATCCACTAACTGTTGGTTTAGATATTGAAACAGGAGGACATGTTTTTCAATTGGTTTTTGCTAACAGTCAACCAATGAATGATGTCGCAATGTTAACAAATGCAAGAGGTAATTGGGACTTTAAAAGAGGTCCACTTTATTTCGGATTTAATATGTACAGAGTTTTTTAAAAATAAATAAAGATGAAAAAAACAATTCAATTAATACTATTTATAGCAGTAGTAACAATTTCAATTAGTGCACTTAATTCATGTGATTCTAGTACTTATGAAGAGATTTCAAAAATTACGAATCCTACTTATGAGGCTAATATGAAATCAATATTCACTTCAAATTGTACAAGTTGTCATAGTGAAAACGGCACGCAACAATCACCTTATTTAACTACTTATGCTGAAGTTAAAGATGGAATCGAAAACGGAGTAGTTCTATGTATTATAGACAATCCAGAAGATTGTTTTTATAGTGATATTATGCCACCAGCTGGAAGAATGCCACAAACAACAATTGATTTAATAAAACTTTGGCAAACAAACGGATATGTTGAACAATAAAAAACAAATTATGAAAAATTTTAAAATAATTTTATTCGGATTACTTTTCATTAATATGGGTTTTGCCCAAAAAATGTTAACCAGAACAGGAGAAGTAAAATTTGAAGCTTCAATGCCCGGAATCGAAGAAGTAGCTGGAACAAGTACAACTTCATCTTGTGTTTTTGATAAATCTACGGGTGATATTGCAGCACTAACACTAGTAAAATCCTTCAAGTTCAAAGCCCCATTAATGGAAGAACATTTTAATGAAAATTATATGGAATCTTCAACTTATCCAAAATCAACTTTTAAAGGAAAAGTTATAGGTTTTGATTCGTCAAAATTAACAGATAAAGCACAAACGTATGATTTAGAAGGGGATCTAACAATTCATGGAATTACAAAAAAAATAAAAACAAAAATAACATTAACTCCTTCAGGAGAAAAACTGATTGTAACTTCTAATTTTTCTGTAAAACCAGTTGATTATGGAATTAAAATTCCAAGTTTAGTGAAAAGTAAAATTGCTGAAAATGCAAGTATAGCACTAAAGTTTAATTTAGAAAAATAATAAAATAAACAATTAACATACAAACTATTTTATCATGAAAAAAACAGGAATTATAGCATCAATTTTACTGTGTTTTGTAATAAATGCATTTGCTCAAACACAAGGAACATTAACATTTTCATATAATCAGCCACAGCCAACAAATCCTGCTCCAAATGCCGGTATAAAAAATGTTTATGCTGTTTGGATTGAAAATGCAGCAGGTACTTTTATTAAAACAAAAGCAAGATATGTTTCAGCTTCTACAGATGATCATTTGCCTTCTTGGGGTGCAAAAGCAGGTTGTTCAAGTGCTACTGCGGTAGCAGCCACTGGAAATAATTGCAATGTTACTGACGGATTAACAGGTGCAACAAGAACCAACACTACAGCGCCAACAGCTTTTGGCTCAAAAACTATTACATGGGATGGGAAAAATGTTGTAGGAACAACTAATGGAACAACAGTAGCTGACGGTAATTATGTGGTTTGGATTGAAAGTTCTTGGAGAGATTCTGGTTCTAATAATCATGGTGCAATTGCAAGTTTTACATTTACAAAAGGACCAACTACTGTGCATCTTACTCCAACTTCACCGAGTACATTTTTTGATAGTGTAGTGATTGATTGGGTGCCTTCAGGTCTTTCGGTTGAAGAAGTTAAAAATACCGAGCCTGTCGTAGTCATTTATCCAGTTCCATCAACTGGTATTTTTAATATCGATTTTAAAAACGAGATTGAAAGTATAGAAGTATATAATTTATTAGGTCAATCTGTTTATTCAGAAAAATTAGACACTGCTAATGTATTAACAACAAAGCAAATAGATTTGTCTAATTTAAATAATGGTGCATATATTATTAGTCTGACTAATGTAAATGGTACATCAAATTATGAGGTAATATTGAATAAGTAAAGTTAGTTTATATTTTTTTTTAATTTTAAAAACACCTTTTTTTAAAGGTGTTTTTTTATTCAACATCCATAACAATAGATTTTAAATGAGGCGTTTCATAAACTTGAAAATTTCCTTTTTCATCAGAATATATTAAATAGGCTTGAATTTCTGGACGAGATTCTAAAAACAGTTTTGCTTTTTCAATTCCCATAACTAAAATACCAGTTGCAGTTGCATCAGAAGTAATACATTCATTTGAAAAGATAGTAGCACTTAATAAATTATTTTTAGTTGGATAACCAGTCTTTGGATCAATATGATGAGCATATTTTATTCCGTTTTCTATAGTATATCTTCTATAATCTCCAGAAGTAGCAATGCCTATATTTTCTAATTTTATAATTGCTTTTAAAGGATTTGTTGCTTCTTTATTGTCTAGAGGTTTTTCTATTCCAACTGTCCAGTTTGAATTATCGGGTTTTTTGCCTTTTGCATAAACTTCACCACCAATTTCAACTAAATATGAATCAATTTTTTTGGAGTTTAAAAATTCAGAAACTACATCTACTGAATAACCTTGTGCAAATGCATTAAAATCTAATTTTACTCTTGAATCAATTTTTACGATTCTATTTCTTTTTAACTTAATTAATTCAAATCCCACAAATTCTAATACACTGTCAATCTTGTTTTTTTCGATTATTTGTTTTTTTTCAGGACCAAAACCCCAAATATTTACCAAAGGGTAAACTGTTGGGTCAAAGGCACCATTTGTATTTTTCCATACCTCTTTTGCTTTTTTAAAACATGCTTTAAAGTATTTATCAATTTTTACATTTTTATCATTATTATTTATTCTTGAAATAATTGAGGTTGGTAAATATGTGGAAACAGATTTATCAAAATCAGCTAGTATTTTTTCGATTTCTGGTTGAAAATTTCTGTTTTGAGAATCAAAATAACTAATGTGATAAGTTGTACCCTGAGCTTCCCCTTCAATTTTTATAGATTCTTGTTGAGAAAATGCAATTGAAGAAAAAAAGAAGAATAGTAAAAAATAATTGGTTTTCATTTTTAAAATTTAAAAGAATAACTTAATTTATTAATTCTGATTTTTCATAAATATAAATTTAGTGTTTTTAAATGAAAAATTAATTTTTTTAGCATTAAAAAAACAATGTAAATTCTAAAATTAAAATTCAAAAACTTATATTTGCAACATATAAAAATCACAAACCATTATGTTTAATAATTTAACCGATAAATTAGATAAAGCGTTTCATATTTTAAAAGGGCACGGAAAAATTACGGATGTAAACGTTGCCGACACCTTAAAAGAAGTACGTAGAGCTTTATTAGATGCCGATGTTAACTTCAAAATTGCTAAAGATTTTACCACTAAAGTAAAAGAAAAAGCAATTGGTCAAAACGTGTTAACTAGCTTGCAGCCAGGACAATTGTTGGTAAAAGTTGTTAAAGATGAATTAACGGAATTAATGGGTGGTGAAGTTGAAGGTATTAACTTATCGGGAACACCTTCAGTGATTTTAATGTCAGGTTTACAAGGTTCGGGTAAAACAACTTTCTCAGGAAAATTAGCCAATTACCTTAAAACAAAAAAAAGTAAAAAGCCATTATTGGTTGCTTGTGATATTTATCGTCCAGCGGCAATTAATCAGTTGCATGTAGTTGGAGATCAAATTGGCGTTGAGGTTTATTCAGAACCAGAAAATAAAAATCCAGTTGAAATTGCTCTAAATGCAATCAAACACGCAAAAGCTAACGGATTTAATGTAGTAATTGTCGATACAGCTGGTCGTTTAGCAATAGACGAACATATGATGAACGAAATTGCGGAGGTTCATAAAGCGATTCAACCACAAGAAACATTATTTGTTGTGGATGCAATGACTGGACAAGATGCTGTAAATACTGCAAAAGCATTTAACGATAAGTTAAACTTTGATGGAGTTATTCTTACCAAATTAGATGGTGATACTCGTGGTGGAGCTGCTATTTCTATTAAATCAGTTGTTGATAAACCTATTAAATTTATTGGTACAGGTGAGAAAATGGATGCAATTGATGTGTTCTATCCTTCTCGTATGGCTGATAGAATTTTAGGAATGGGTGATGTTGTTTCTCTTGTAGAAAGAGCGCAAGAACAATATGACGAAGAAGAAGCAAGAAAATTACAAAAGAAAATTGCTAAAAATGAATTTGGTTTTGATGATTTCTTATCACAAATTCAGCAAATCAAGAAAATGGGTAGCATGAAAGACTTGGTTGGAATGATACCTGGTGCTGGAAAAGCTATGAAAGATGTTGAAATAGAAGATGATGCCTTCAAACATATTGAAGCAATAATTCATTCAATGACGCCAATTGAAAGAAGTAAACCTTCATTAATTGATGTTAAAAGAAAAAATAGAATTGCCAAAGGTTCAGGAACAAAAATTGAGCAAGTAAATCAGTTGATGAAACAGTTTGAGCAAATGAGCAAGATGATGAAGATGATGCAAGGTGGCGGAGGAAAAAACATGATGAAAATGATGCAAGGAATGAAAGGAATGAAATAATAATCTGACGCGTTTTAACGCGTCTTTTTTTTTAATATAACTACAGACAACTAACTAAAAAAAGTTTAACAGCTTCTGAAGGTCTGAATTGAATTCAGGACAAGTAATTCAGAATAAACAACACACACAAAATGATTTTATTAGACGGTAAAAAAGCATCAGAAGACATTAAAAACGAAATTGCTGCAGAAGTTGAAAAGATGAAAGCTAATGGCGAAAAAGTTCCGCATTTAGCTGCAGTAATTGTTGGAAATGATGGAGCTAGTTTAACTTATGTAGGAAGCAAAGTAAAAGCTTGCGAAAGAGTAGGATTTGAATCTACTTTGGTTAAAATGCCAAGTACAACTTCTGAAACGGAATTGCTTAAAAAAATCAAAGAATTAAACGATAACGATGATATTGATGGATTCATTGTACAGTTACCATTACCTAAACAAATTGACACACAAAAAGTATTAATGGCTGTAGACCCAAGCAAAGATGTTGACGGATTTCATCCTGAAAATTTCGGAAAAATGGCTTTGGATATGACAACTTTTATTCCAGCAACTCCTTTTGGAATTCTTGAATTATTAGAGAGATATAATGTTGATACTGCAGGAAAACATACTGTTGTTATTGGTCGTAGTCACATTGTTGGTCGTCCAATGAGTATTTTGATGGGAAGAAAAGGTTTTCCTGGAAATTCAACTGTTACTTTAACGCATAGTCATACCAAAAATATTAATCAAATTACTAGTCAAGCAGATATTATTATTACGGCTTTAGGAGTTCCAAATTATCTAAAAGCTGAAATGGTAAAAGATGATGTTGTAATTATTGATGTTGGAATTACTAGAGTTGTAGACGAAACTACTGAAAAAGGATATAGAATTACTGGGGATGTAGATTTTGAAAATGTTTCTAAAAAAGCCTCACACATTACACCAGTTCCAGGTGGAGTAGGACCAATGACAATTGCCATGTTGTTAAAAAACACTCTTTTAGCAAGAGAGCAAAAACGAATGAAAAATTCTTAGTTAATTCTTAAGAGCACAAATGAATTTCACAAGTTATCACAGTTTATTTTGTGTAAATTTGTGAAATTTATATTTTAACACTATCCCATATTTAATAATAAAATGAAAATAATTCAAGCTAATATAACTCAATTACCAATTATTGCAGCATTAGCTTATGCAATTTGGCCTTCAGCATATGGAAAAATTTTATCAGTTGAACAACTCAAATATATGTTGGAGAAGTTTTATAGCCTTGAAGCTTTAACTGAACAATTAGAGCAACGTAGTCATGTTTTTTTATTAGCGGAAGAAAATGGAATATTTGTTGGATATGCTTCCTATGAATTGAATATTGATGGCAACAAGACTAAGGTTCATAAAATTTATGTTTTGCCTGAAACACAAGGAAAAGGTTTTGGTGTCCAATTGTTAAATGAAATGGAAAATAAAGCTAAAGAAGCTCAAAATAAAATTTTATTCTTGAATGTAAATCGATTTAATAAAGCCCAACATTTTTATAAAAAATTAGGTTTCGAAATCGCTTATGAAGAAGACATCAAAATTGGAAATGATTATTTAATGGAAGATTTTGTGATGGAAAAAAAGATTTAATTTTTTACTCAGATAAAATTCTTTTTGATCTTTCGTGTAAATCATTAAGGTCAATATCTTCTTTAATGGTTTGTTTTCCAATATTTAAAATCATTGTGGCATGTTTTCTAACTGCTTTTTTGTAATTTTCTTTTTTTACAAATCCATATATTGTTATTTGTGCTTCCATTAACCTAATAATTACAGCTGGACTTCCTGCTGAAAATTGTCGAATTTGATTAAATGAAGCATTTAACAAACCTTCAAAATCTGTAGTGTTTGCAATTATTCTTAAATTTTGTTTGTCATCAATTCTATATTTAGAAGGGAACTCAATTTGTGAAAAACGACACGTCGTAGCTGTTAAATTATCTATACAAGTAATAGCGGTATATGGATCATTTACTCCAGGAGAAAGAGCTCGTGATGCAATTTCAACCATTTGATGAATAGAGAACTCAAGGTCTTGTTCTGCAACTTTTGTTTTTCCAATAACGAATTGATTACAAATTTCTTCGATTTGTTCTTTATTCGAACTATTGTTAATGTACAATTTTCCAATTTCAATTCCTTCAACTAAATGATCTCCTGGTCTAAAAAATAATTCTAATAAGGCATCATAAGAAGAGACTGTTTTTAAAAGTGCTTCACTGTCAATGTATTGAATATAACCACTTTTAGGGGATTTAATAGCTATAGTGTTAATATATTTTGTTTTAATAATATCAACAATATTGATTTTTTCATTTTCTAATGCTTCTCCCATTTTATTAGGATACAAAGAATTAACTTGTTTGTAAATAACTTCTGAAATATCTGAAATAACTTTATCAGCCTGAATGCTTGTTGCTATTTTATGTATAAATATGATAAGAAGTATTATGTTGACTAAAGCGGTAATTATGGCTACAAGAATCGAAATTACAGGTATAAAGGTGTAATTATCACCTTCTTTTATAGCATTTAGAACAAAAAGACAATATAAGTAAGTTGCTACGTATGAACCTAAAACAACTTGGTTAAGTCTTACATACATGAAGTTTTTAATTAACCTTGGGCCAAATTGAGAGGAAGCCAAAGTTAATGCCACAAGAGTCACTGAAAAAACGGTTCCTGCAACACCAATCATGGCTCCGGAAATTGTGGATAATATACTTCTAGCTGAATCAGCACTAGTAACAAAAAAGTATTTACCCAATCCATCTTGTGAAAATGTAAACTCTTGATCTATTATTACTAAACTTACAGAAAGGAAAACTGAAATAATGATTATCAATACTGGGATAAACCAAAAGGTATCCATTAATTTATTATAGAAAAACAGTATTTTTTTCATTTTAATAAAGAATTTTACAATCGAATAGTATTCTCTGCCATTTAAAATTAATTATATAATTTTAGTAATCTTATTTATTTAAGAATTTAATTTAAACCATCTCAATTAAAACTATATTAAATAAAAAATTTAAATCTTATTTTATTCAACTTGATAACTACAAAGAGGTTATTTAAATTAAAACTTCAATAAACTTAGCTTAAGTTTTGTTTTTAATTTCAACTTAATATTAATTTTCTTTTAAGGCATTAGTAAATGCATCAAGTCCACCCACAATAGGTAAAGTTAAAATGGTTCCGTCTAAATCAATTGTTAATTCCGTTCCAGGTTCTGGATGTAAAGTATATTCTTTATCACTTGAAAAAATCATTAATCCAATTTGTTGCCCTTTTTTTATGATTTGATCATCTGGCATTAAATCGAAAGATACTTCATAGAATTTTCCAGCAATTAAAGGTTCACCTTTTCTTATGGAACTATGGTTTTGAGGATCAGCCCAACCGCGAGTAATGATGTTGTCATTAATTTTTGTTCCTCTTCCTTCATTCCAAGGAAGTGACACTAACCAAACTGATAAATTTGCTGCAGGCTTGCTACTTGATAATTTAACTGTAATTTTTGGTACTCCAGATATGTGAACGTCTTGTGAAAATTTTGGAGTAACATATAAAACACGGTGATTTGTGTTTTCTGCTCTAGCTAAAATTTCACCAGTAAAAGAATAATTGTCAACTAAAGTTTCTTTACCTTGATTTGAAGATTTAGTAGTTGTTAAACCTCCAACTTTCGGAGCACCTTTAGTTAAATAAAATGATATTGATTCAGCATCTGGGTTTGGGTAATCTTTATATGGTGTTGGGTTGCTCATGTCATCATTTTCACGAACAATCCATGCTTTGTTTGTTTCTTTTTCTATGCCATTATCAATACCAAATAAATAATGTGTAAACCATTTGTTCATCATGCTGATTGGTGGCTGACCACCATGAGCATTTTGATGGTAATAAATACCAGTTTGTAAGCCCATTTCTTTAGCTTTCTTGTAAATACGGTAACTATGTTCTGGCATAACATTCCAATCGTTAAAACCATGGGACATTAACATAGCAGCTTTCATGGTTCCCATATGATTTAGATAATCACGTCCAGCCCAAAAATCGTTATAATCTCCCGTAATTCTATCCATACCAT
>NZ_CAXBFR010000095.1:0-11138 GCF_963975005.1 uncultured Flavobacterium sp. | reverse complement strand
ATCAATCGATGGTTTTGCTGCCAGAAGAACCGATGCAACTAAGACTTTTTGATAAGCGTGTTGGATGGTTTACCGTAAATCAATATGATTATTCTAGTGAAGCTTTAAAATCAGATAAAAAGACTTTTATTAAAAAATGGCGACTAGAACCAAAAGACTTAGAAGCTTATAACAGAGGTGAATTAGTAGAACCTATAAAACCAATTGTTTATTATTTAGATCCCGCAACTCCTGAAAAATTGAGAAAATATATTAAAGCTGGTGTAGAAGAATGGCAAAAACCTTTTGAAGGAGCGGGTTTTAAAAATGCCATAATTTGTAAAGATGCTCCAACTTTAGAAGAAGACCCCGATTTTAGTCCTGAAGATATTCGTTATTCGGTGATTCGATACGTTGCAAGTACAACCCGAAATGCAGTTGGACCGAGTGTTTCCGACCCAAGAACAGGAGAAATCATAGAAAGTGATATTATTTGGTATCACAATCATTTACGCTCCTACAGAAATAGATATTTATTAGAAACTGGTGCAGCCAACGAAAAAGCAAGAACTCTAGATACTTCAGACGAAGATATGGGAGAAATGATGCAAATGGTAATTGCTCATGAAGTTGGTCACGCATTAGGTTTTCCCCATAATATGGGTGCAAGTTGTGCTTATGAAGTTGAGAGTTATAGACAACCTGCTTTTACCAAAAAAATGGGAATCTCAGCAAGTATAATGGATTATGCTCGCTATAATTACATTGCTCAACCTGGTGATAAAGATGTACGTTTTATACGTCAAATGGGACCTTATGATTATTATGCTGTAAATTGGGGATACCGAAAAATTCCTAATATACAATCACCAGAAAACGAAGTAAACATTCTTGATAAATGGATTGAGGAAAAAGCCAATGACAGATTATATAAGTTTGGCAACCAAGGCAGTAGTTTTGATCCAAGTTCGCAAACAGAAGATATTGGAAATGATGCAATGAAAGCTAGTACTTATGCCTTAAAAAATTTAAAAATTGTTTGTGATAATCTAGAAAATTGGACTAGCGAAAAAACTAATAATTTTGAGGATGTTGATGAATTATATGACGAATTGTTAGGATGTTGGAATAGATATATTGGACATGTTGCTACAAATATTGGAGGTGTTTATGAAACATACAAAAAACCTACACAAGCAGGTGATATTTATAGTAATGTTCCCAAAATCAAACAACAAGAAGCTTTAAAATGGTTGCAAGAAAACGCGTTTAATAGTCCAACTTGGTTGGTTAATACCTCAATTCTTAAAAACACTGACTACACAGGTTATTTGGAGAAATTTAGAAATCTTCAAGTACGTGCTTTAAATAGAATTTTGAGTTTAGAAACTTTAGGAAGACTCCAAAACGCTACAGTTATAGATAACAACAGTTATCTGCCTATTACATTTTTACAAGAACTTAGAACAGGAATTTGGAGCGAATTAAAATCTAATGAAAATACAACTATTTACAGAAGAAATTTACAAAGAGCTTATATTGAAAGAATGGAGTTTTTAATGAAAGAAGAATTTAAAAAAACCGATTCAAAAGAAAGTTATAATGTTTCTCAATCAGATGTAAGAGCTTTGGTAAGAGGAGAATTAACTTTACTTCAGAAAAATATTCAAAATAAAAAAGGGTTACAAACTTCAATAGAGAATAAATATCATTTAGAAGACTGCTTATTTAGAATTGACGCTATTTTAAATCCAAAATAATTAAGCTTTTTTTTTATGAACAATTGTTAATTAAGAATTATTGTTAAAAAATCATATAATAATTCATACATTAGTAAAATGATTTCAAGAAATGAAGTTTCTATAATTGGTGGTGGTTTAGCTGGATTAACAGCTGCTATAGATTTACTAAATAGAAATTATGACGTTGTTGTATTTGAAAAAAACGAATATCCAAAACATAAAGTTTGCGGGGAATTCATTTCCAACGAAGTTTTACCGTATTTAAAAAAAATAGGTTTAGATATAGAATCACTTCATCCTACGAATATTAATAAAACACAATTATCAACTCATTCAGGCAAAATAATTAAAGGTAAATTGCCTTTAGGTGGATTTGGTATAAGTCGTTATATATTAGACAATTATTTATACAAAAAAGTACTTGAACTAGGCGGTAAAGTAGTTAAAGATTCCGTGACTTCAATTGATTTTTTAGATGATATTTTTAGTATTTCAACACAATCAAATGAAATATTTCAATCAAAAATTGTTTTAGGAGCTTTTGGAAAAAGATCTAATTTAGATATTGAATTAAATCGTAAATTTATTAAACAGAAATCACCTTGGTTAGGAGTCAAAGCGCACTATTCAGGCAATTTTCCTAATGATTTGGTAGGTTTGCATAATTTTGAAGGTGGTTATTGTGGAGTTTCAAAAGTTGAAAATGATGTAATAAACATTTGTTATCTTGTTCAATACGAATCGTTTAAAAAGTATAAAAACATAGTTGATTTTCAAGAAAATGTGATATTTAAAAATAAAAATCTTGAAGCAATATTTAAAGAAAATAATCTTTTGTTTGAAAATCCATTAACCATTAGCCAAATTTCATTTGAAGATAAACCTAAAATTGAAAATCATGTCTTGATGATAGGAGATTCAGCAGGTTTAATCCATCCTTTATGTGGAAACGGAATGGCAATGGCGATTCATAGTGCCAAAATTGCAAGTGAGTTGGTTGATGACTTCCTTCAAAATAAGATTTCAAGAGCTTCAATGGAATCAAATTATATTTCAATTTGGAATAAAACGTTTAAAAAAAGATTACAATTCGGAAAATTTTTATCCAAACTCTTATTGAATTCGTATCTTTCTAAAATAACAATGAATTTGTTGATAGTCTTTCCTTTTTTATTACCTATAATTATTAAAAAAACACATGGAAAACCGCTTTAAAAAAACAATATCAAACCATAAAAATGCCAACAATTAATACCAAATATAGAACGGAAGAAGAAGAAATCATGGATGATTTTTCATTAGAAGGAGAAGAACTTCGTGAAGCTTTAGACAAGATTGCTTCCATTAACCAATTGCTAGGTGGAAATCAACTAACTTTACAAGGAGTCAAAAAATTAATAAATTCCAAGGATGAAATTACAATCGTAGATGTTGGTTGTGGAAATGGTGATATGTTGAGAGCTTTAGCCGATTTTGGAATTAAAAACAACCTAAAATTCAATTTAATTGGAATTGATGCCAACGCTTTTACCATTGATTATGCTATAAAATTATCAAAAGAATATCCAAATATTAGTTATAAATGTGAAGATATTTTTAGTGAAGCTTTTAGTCAATTAAATTATGATATTGTGTTATGTACCTTAACATTACATCATTTTAAAAATAATCAAATTGATTATTTAATTCAACTTTTTAACAAGCAAGCAAAAATCGGAATTGTGATTAATGATTTACATCGAAATATAATAGCTTACAGAGCATTTCAACTAATTTGCTTTTTTTTTAAATTGAATAGAATGTCAAAAGAAGATGGATTAATTTCCATTTTAAGAGGTTTTAAAAAACAAGAATTAATCGATTTTTCAGAAAGAAATAAACTAAAAGAGTATAAAATACATTGGAAATGGGCATTTCGTTACCAATGGATTGTTAGAAGTCAGAATTCAGAATTCAGAAATTAGAAATTAATTGCCATTCGGCTTTAGGCAATGGTTAAAATATAAAAAATAAATGTCAGTTAAAATAATAAATGTTGCTACTCAATTACCAGAATTCTCTAGAGAAACTAAAGATATCTTACCTTTTTTAGATACTTGGTTAGTAAATCAAGATGATAGATTTAAACGTAAAGTCAAAAAGATTTTTGAAGGAGCAAATGTTGATAAACGTTACACGATAATGCATCCTGAAGAAGTGTTTTCTTTACATTCATTTGAAGAAAGAAATGCTATTTATGCTAGAGAAATGATTGTTTTAGGAGAAAAAGTTCTAAAAAAAGCACTAGATAAAGCAGATTGGCAACCAGAAACCATAGATTTTATCATCACAGTAAGTTGTACTGGAATTATGATTCCGTCTTTAGACGCTTATTTAATAAATAAATTAAATCTACGTCAAGATGTAGTTCGTTTACCAGTCACAGAAATGGGCTGTGTAGGTGGAGTTTCTGGAATTATTTATGCTAAAAATTTCTTGAAAGCAAATCCAAACAAAAGAGCTGTTGTAATTACAGTCGAAAGTCCAACAGCTACTTTTCAATTAGATGATTATTCGATGGCAAACATTGTGAGTGCTGCAATTTTTGGAGATGGAGCAGCTTGTGTTTTGATGTCTTCGTATGAAGATGAAGTTGGACCAACTATTGTCGATGAATCCATGTATCATTTTTATGATAAAGAAAATATGATGGGCTTTGAATTAACTAATAAAGGGTTGAAAATGATTTTAGACATCGAAGTTCCTGACACAATAGAAGAACATTTCTCCGCAATTTTACATCCTTTTTTAGAAAGAAATCAATTGGAAATAAAAGATATTGAACATTTAATATTTCATCCTGGTGGAAAAAAAATTGTTAATTTAGTAGAAGGATTATTTTCCGACTTAGGAAAAAACATAGATGATACCAAAGAAGTACTTCGTTTGTATGGAAATATGTCAAGTGCAACCGTTTTATACGTTTTAGAACGAATCATGAACAATCAACCAAAAGCTGGTGAAAAAGGTGTAATGTTGAGTTTTGGACCAGGATTTACAGCTCAACGTGTTTTATTAGAGTGGTAACATGACAAAAGAAGAAATAATATCAAAATTACCGTATTCCAAACCTTTTTTGTTTGTAGATGAAATTTTGACTATTAACGAAAATGGAGTAGAAGGTTCGTTTACTTTTGAGGAAACACTAGACTTTTATAAAGGTCATTTTAAAGATAACCCGGTAACTCCTGGAGTTATTTTAACGGAAACAATGGCTCAAATTGGGTTAGTTTGCTTGGGAATTTATCTAAACGAAGGAAAAGAAATCAAAAGCATAGGTTTTACATCATCTGAAGTAGAATTTATGAAACCCATTTACCCAAACGAAAAAGTTACGGTGATTTCAGAAAAAGTATATTATCGCTTTGGAAAACTAAAATGTAAAGTCAAAATGCTAAATGAAAAGAACGAGGAAGTTTGTTCTGGGGTTTTGGCAGGAATGATTGTTTAGAAAGGTTAAAAGTTTAAAGGGTTAAGAGTTTAAAAGAAAATATATAGTTTGAAAAAAAGAGTGGTCATAACGGGTTTAGGAATAGTTGCACCAAATGGAGTAGGATTGGAGGCGTTCACAAATGCCATAAAAAAAGGGATTTCTGGGATTGAATTTGATGCTGAACTGGAACGCTTAAAATTTTCTTGCCAAATTTCAGGAACTCCAAAAATTTCAGAAGAATTGAAACGAGAATACTTTAGCGAATTAGAATTGCGAAATTTCAATTCAACAGGTATTTTATATGGCGTAATTGCTGGAATAGATGCCTGGAAAGATGCAGGTTTGACTATTGAAAATAACGAAAATCCAGATTGGGAAAGTGGTACAATATTCGGAACAGGAACGTCTGGAATTGAAAAATTCAGAGAATCAATCTATAAAATTGATGATTTTCAAACCAGAAGATTAGGAAGTACAGCCGTTGCTCAAACCATGAACAGTGGAATTTCGGCTTATTTAGGTGGAAAATTAGGTTTAGGAAATCAAGTCACCACTAACTCATCAGCTTGCACTACTGGAACAGAAAGCATCTTACTTGGTTTTGAAAGAATCCAACAAGGAAAAGCTAAGAGAATGTTAGTAGGAAGTACTAGCGATTCTGGACCCTACATTTGGGGTGGATTTGATGCGATGAAAGTTTGTACTTTTAAACATAATGAATCCCCAGAAAAAGGTTCAAGACCAATGAGTGCAACTGCTTCTGGATTTGTGCCAGGAAGTGGAGCAGGAGCTTTTGTTATTGAAGATTTAGAAACGGCTTTAGCTCGTGGAGCTCGAATTTATGCTGAAATATTAGGTGGAAACATCAATTCAGGTGGACAAAGAGGTGAAGGAACTATGACAGCACCAAACTCAATTGCGGTTCAAAAATGTATTACAGATGCGTTGAAAGATTCTAATGTAAATCCTAACGAAATCGATGCCATAAACGGACATTTAACAGCTACATCAAAAGATGCTTTAGAAATCCAAAATTGGAGTCAAGCCTTAGGTCGAAAAGGAACTGATTTTCCTTATATAAATTCACTAAAAGCAATGGTTGGGCATTGTTTGTCTGGAGCAGGAAGTGTTGAATCGGTTGCATCTGTACTTCAACTTTACAATAGTTTTATTTTTCCAAATATCAACTGTGAAGATTTGAATGAAGAAATAAAAGAACTAATTTCGGAAGATAAAATTCCACAACAAGTATTGCAAAAAGAACTAAATATTGTAGCTAAAGCTAGTTTTGGTTTTGGTGATGTTAACGGTTGTGTAATTTTTAAAAAATATAAAGACTAATTAAAAAAAAATAATGAACAAACAACAAATAATAGAAAAACTAAAGCCAATCGTTAAACCATTTGTAAAGGATGAAGAAGCTTTCAACGCTATTAATGAAAAAACACATTTTATCACAGACTTAAATATTAATTCAGCCAATTTGGTAGACATTGTTTTAGATGTAGAAGAAGCTTTTGACATAGAGATTGATAATGAATCTATGGAAAAAATGTTGGATTTAGAAAATACAATTGCAATTATTCAAACGAAATTAGCTGAAAAATGATAGGAAATGATGTGGTAGATTTAGTTTTAGCTCGAAAAGAAAGCAATTGGAAACGAAAGGGCTTTCTAAATAAACTATTCACACCATTTGAACAAGAATTAATACAAAAAGCATTAAATCAAGAAGAAATGGTTTGGATGCTTTGGAGCATTAAAGAAAGTGTTTACAAGGCTTATCAGAGAATTAAGTATAATGAAGGATTTTACCCTGTTAAAATAGAAATTCTTGAAATAAATGATCAAAACGAATCAATTGTTAAATTATTTGAGATCTTTTTTTACGGAAAAACGACTATTGATAAAGATTTTATAAAAACAATTGCGGTTTTGGATAAATCAGATTTTAATAGAATTCAATATTTGAAAACTTCAGATTATAGTAAAAACGAAAATGGTTTACCAATTGAATTAAATTCAAACAAACCAATATCTGTGGGTCATCATGGTAGAGTCATAGAAGTTGTTGGTTTTAAATTTTAAAAAATGAAAAGATTTGTATTTATATATTTATTGATTTTTATTTCATGTTCAAGCATTACTCAAGGAACAAGTAATTTGGATATAAAAAAAGGTAGAAAAGAATACAAAAAGTATGTTAGACAAATCAAAAAACCAAATTATCCTATTAATATGGATTCATTAGATTTTCCTGTCGAAAAACTTTATAAATTAACAAAAGTAAAATCAAATTATACAGAACAATTTGTTTCTTTTCCAAGTCCAAGTAAAGAAAATATTGAAGATTGGGAAAATTGGTATAAATTGAATAAAAATAATATCTATTTTGACTCAAAATATAAGGTTATAAAAGTAACAGAAAATGTAAAATATATAAGAAAAGAACCTAAAGAACTTTATTTAAAATATGTTAGTATAATTAGAAAAATGTTTGATAATCAGCATTATTATGTACAAGAATTTGATTATATAAATCAAAAACTTCACAGATTGACTGATATTTCAATTTTAGATGATGAATTATATAGTGAGGAAAATGAGAGTTTTATTTATCAAGAAATAACTTTTACAAAATGGAAAAATTGGTTTGAATTAAATAAAGAAAAATTAGTTTGGGATATTGAAAATCAAGAAATTAAAATAAAAAAACCTAAATCTCCAATTTTCTTTTCAACTTCAAAAAAAGTAGGGCTGTTATAAAAGCATCACCAGAAGCAGTATGTCTATCGCTTTTTTTGATTTTATAAATATCACATAATTCGTCTAAACTTCTGTGTTCTTCATAAGGTAAGTACTTCAATTTTTGATACATGGCATCAGTATCCATATAATCATTTTTGATTTTACCCAAATCAAGCTTATTTAAGGCTTCATTAATTAATTCAATATCAAAATTCACGTGATGTCCAACCAAAGTAGCATCTTTAACATATTCTAGAAAACGAATTATAGCTTCAACTTCTACAATTTTATTTTCATTTCCATTTCGCATTATACCATGAATTGGAACAGATTCAGGCTTAAACAATTCTTGAATTACAAAAACTTCAAAGTAATCATTCACTTGAATCATATTGTCAACTATAGCAACAGCTCCAATGGATAAAATTCTGTCTTTTTTATAGTCTAAACCCGTTGATTCACAATCAAATACTACATAGCGATTATTTCGTGCTTTATCGTCAAAATTAGATAAATACGTTTCCCAAAACTTGGGTTTTGCTTTTGTTATTTTCTTAAACCAATTCCAACCCATATTAAGTAAAATAAGTTAATTGAAATCGAGTTTTAATCAATTCCTGAATTCCTTCAATTGGACTAAAACAGTTCTTAAGTTTTACTTTATCTAATTTAGATAACTCTTTTAAATTCAAATATCTACCAGAATTTTCATTTAACAAACCTTCTTCTGTTCTAAAAGTCAATAAAGTAAGAAAAGCATCTGCACAAGCTTCGTATAAATCTTCATTTTGAGGCTCTAATTCGGCTAATTTCTTAAATCTTAAATAAGTGTTATTTATATTTCTTATTTCTCTATTTAGGGCTAATAATCTTGCAGCGTCAATTAAAGGCATAATTGCTCTAGCTTTTATATCGAAAGAATCTTTGTTTTCTCCATCACTTTCCACAATAAATTGTTTGAAAAATCCTAATGGTGGTGGACTTTTTATGGCATCAGCACCTAAATAAGCAAAGAATAATTCGTTTTTATGTGTATTATCAAAGATGTTCTGTGTAATTTTATCTACAAATGATTCATCGCCATAAACTAAATCATAATCAAAAAAGATTGAACACATTAGAATTCCGTTATCTCCAGGAGCATTTATCCATAAATTAAATTGCTTTTTCCAATCTGTTAATGACTTACACCACAAAGGATTACTTGCCATCATGTTAGCTGGACAATATTCATATCCTACTTTGTTTAATGTTTTA
Source organism: uncultured Flavobacterium sp. (assembly GCF_963975005.1). Classification (GTDB taxonomy): domain Bacteria; phylum Bacteroidota; class Bacteroidia; order Flavobacteriales; family Flavobacteriaceae; genus Flavobacterium. The sequence goes on along the minus strand of NZ_CAXBFR010000095.1, from coordinate 1,940 downwards.
GTCACTTTTTCAGCTAATTGGAGAAAATAGGATTTAACAGCATCATACTCTTTATCAGGAACATCTTCAAAAACTATAAAATTATCTTGATCTGTCAGCAATAATTGCTCTTTTCGCCCTTGACTTCCCATGGCAATCCATGAAAAACGGGTTGGAGGAGGAGTTCCTATTTTTTCAATAGCTAGTTCAATAGCTTTTTTTGAAAGTGCTGTATTAATTTCTCCAGCTATAGAGCATAAATGGTTTATAGGAATGCTTTTATCTAAAGATTGTTCAATTAAGTCAGTTAATTTCTCTCGAATAATCCTTAAATCTTTTGAGTTTGAAGCTCTTTTGCATTGTTTTATTAAAACTCCAGGATTATTAGCTTGAGCTACAACAATATCATGTTCGGAAATAATTCCTTTAATTTCAGAATGAATCGTTCCATCAATTGTCACACATAAATGACCCACATTATACTTTAGCATCATAATTTGAGCTTCTGCAATAGAAAGATTTTCTGCAACTGTTATAACTGGAGTTGACATTATTTGTTTTGCAACAACATCAATACTAAATAAGCCTGTAGCGATTTTTGAACGCAAATCTTTATCTGTAATAATTCCGATGGGTAAGTTACTTTTTTCGACAATAATGCTACCAATTTTATGATCAACCATTTTCTTAGCAATATCTTTAATTAGATGATTTGCTTTAGAAGTAATTGGATTTTTAGTATATTTTATAGGCTGATAATATTGAATTTCGGCTGTTTGTTCATTATAAATAACATTTTCAGAAATTAATTTACCTTTATTTTCTTTACTGTGTGGATTTCTTGTGTTAGAAGCAAAACTCTCTAATAGAAAGTTTAAAACCGCTTGATTTTGAGAAACATAAGGTTTAAATATTTCAATTGGAATAGCATAAAGAATAGTTTCTTCACGGGCTTTTGCAGTCATTAAATAATTGTCTTTTGCAAAAAAAGGCCTTAAACCAATAATGTCACCTTCATCACATTTGTCAATTAACACATCATCAGAGTCAGAAGTTATGTTTAAACCAATTTCACCAGAATTAACTACATAGAAATTATCATGCGTTTTATCATTGATTTGAAATAAAATTTGATTTTTTTCAAAATACAAAACTTTTATTTGAGTAGCAATTGTATATATATCATCAGAACTTAAATAAGTAAAAGGTTCATAATGTTTTAAAAAATCAGCTATACGTTGTGCAATAGAGTTGTTCATGTGTATTATTATTACATACGAAATTACAATTCTTTTAACTATAATCAAAGAACTATTGAAATATTCTATTTTACATAATGTATATTATAAGTCAAATATATAAATCTAAAAATAGATAAAAAAAGGTTTGTTTGTGATATAGATATAGATTAGTTTTGTGCATTATAATTATACTATGCAAAACAAACAAGCCACACAACTTATTGAGAAAGTTCAGAAAGAAGTTTCATCTAACAAATATGATTTTTCTTCAATTGTCGAAGATTTAAAAAAAGTTAGAGAATTTACTATGGAATTAAAAAATCCAGTTTTAACTAAAGCATTACGTTTATCATATGAACATTTAGATAAAAATGACGCGTTTTTAATTGAAATACCAAGTGATGAACCAATTGACGAAGAAAATGAAAACGAAGTTTCTATATATTCTACTGAGAATAATTTAGAAAGTTTTAAATATTTTCTTTCATTGTTAACAGACTGTTCAAAGAAAAACAATTTATTAGACCTTAAAGAATATAACAAAGCATTTATCGCAATGTAATTTCTAATTCTATTTTACATAATATAAATCGGTTTAACTACCGATTTTTTTATATATATCTTAACGTAAACTCTTATAATTTCTCTTTAATTTTGCATAAGAATAAAAAACATAATAAATTAAAAATGTCTAGTACTAAAAAATCACGTTTTAAATTA
>NZ_CAXBFR010000094.1:0-11164 GCF_963975005.1 uncultured Flavobacterium sp. | reverse complement strand
GGGATGTAATGTTGATCAACCTAGGAATTTAGCAAAATCAGTGACAGTAGAATAAATATAATTTACTTCTTAACTCAAATAGAAACCCTACACCAAAATTATTTAGTAGTAAATAAGCAAACTTTAGGGGTAAAGTTTTAACTTGGTGTATAGGTTTTTGTAGTTTTTTTCCAAATCTTTTAATTTCATTAATTATAGTAGTTTGCTTAAGTGATAAAAAACTTTTGTGAACTATTTTAGTTTAGCAATCATATTTACTACTTATAAATACACATATAATATCAATTGTGCCACTTGTTAAGTATGTGTGTAAAATTAACATAATCTCAACTATATTTATAAAATATAATTTTCTTCATTAAGATAAAGTATATAAAAGAACACATCGGGATAATTTTTTTATTCATAGTAAGAAATATTTTTATTTATCTTAAGTACTTGATGTTTAGATAAATTTAATAAATTTTTAATTCCAAATAATGGAAAACAATAATATAATTTTTTCTAATTCCATATTTAATCATTACAAAAAAAACCACTTTAATGTAGTAAAGAAAGACATAAAAAAAATGCGCTTGATTAAGAAAAGAGATCTGTTTTTTAATTATTTATATCTTATAAATTCTGCTTTATTATTGATAGTGTTTTTTAATTTAAACGCTGTAAATTCCTTGATTTTTTTAATATCGAATATTTTATTTTTAAAGTTTTTTAAAACATACAAATACGAACTCTTAATTTATTACAAAAAAGCGCATTTTACAAAAATGACAATCCTAAAAAAAGAAATAGAAGAAGTAGAAAAATGTATCGATACTTTAAAATAGCGATTTTATCCCTTACTTTCCTAAAGTATTTATTTTAAGCAATTTCTTGATAAAGAAACCTTCAAAAAAGTACTTTTAATGGAACAGATTATCGGTAAATTATTTTAATCTTAAAGGCTTCGGTCTTTTTGGTATCCTTTTTAATGTTGCTCGAAACGAGTTAACCTTGCAGCTTGGATATGCCAATAAAAACACCTATTAAGTTAAGTAAAACAAGGGGACTAATAAATTATTGTGTTAAAATAGTTGGGGGTTTAAGGCTAACAACCTTAGCAAAAATTACAGCTTTACTTTTGAGCCAAGTAAAATAAAGACAAGGATTAATTACCATAACAAAGCTGGTAATAAATAGCTAGCCTAACATCATCTATTTCCTCCTCCCCAATCTTGTCATCCCAACAAAGGAGGGAACCCACAAGTAACACCACAAACTAATAATTATAAAAATTTCTAAAATTTCTTTAATCTGTGTTCCAAAAAACCAACTCCCCAATCTTGTCATCCCAACAAAGGAGGGAACCCACATCAAACTCCACAGACTTGTCATCCAGCAAGGATCCCACATCAAACTTCACAATCTTGTCATCCTGTAAGGATCTTACACAAAGAATAAAAAAAACTTTGTGCAACTCCGTGTTCCAAAAAAGTTTCTAATTCCCAATTCACTCAAAACCCAAACGTATTAGTCCTCAAAGCATATAAAATTACCCAACTCTTAGAAGTATAAGATCTTCAAAGCATTCTGTAATTAAATATTAGTGATATATTTTACAAGAATCGAATTGTATATAGAAAATAAAGTTATTACAAACGTTATCAATAAAAACGATACAGCTCTTGTAAATTCCAGATCAAAGGAAGAATATAATAACAAAAAAAAGTAATTATTAGGATGGATATGATGTTCATCCAAATACCTTTTTTTACCATGTCTTCAATTTTTAAATAGCCCGAACCAAATACAACGGCATTTGGTGGTGTTGCAACAGGTAACATGAAGGCACATGAGGCAGCTAATGTTGCACTAACTAATAAGATATAGGGATGTACATTTAGTATTACAGCTAAAGACACTAAAACAGGTAATAGCATAGCAGTTGTTGCCATGTTTGAGGTAATCTCTGTTAAAAAATTAATTGAAGTTATTAAAATAAAAAGTAAAAGTAAAACAGAAGTACCTTCAAGCATTGTCAAGTGATTTCCTATCCATGTGGCTAAACCACTTGTTTCAAAACCACCTGCTAAGGCCATTCCACCGCCAAAAAGAATTAAAATTCCCCATGGAAGGGATACAGCATCTTCCCATGTCATTAGTGCTTCATTATTTTTCTGACTAGGTACAATAAATAGAACCAATGCACATAAAACAGCAATAATAGTATCATCAATTTCAGGATTAATTTTTACCAATAAAAACGATCTTGTAATCCAAGCAAGTGCAGTAATTAAGAATACTACAAAAATCAACTTTTCTTGATAGGTTACAGGGCCTAATTTCTTTAACTGGTTTTCTATTTCTTTTTTTCCTCCTGGGAATTCTTTTTGAGTGGCTTTAAAAGCAAATCGTGTTAAATAGAGCCAGCATAAATAGAGTAAGATAATACTTAAGGGAAAACCAAACATAAACCATTGCAAAAAGGTTATTTCAGTTTTATAAGTCTTTTCAATAACAGCTGCTAAAACAAGATTTGGAGGAGTTCCAATCAATGTTGCCATTCCACCAATGGAAGCACTATAAGCAATGGCAAGCATAAGCATTTTACCAAAAAGCAAATTTTCGTTTTTTATAGTTTTCGGATTATCATTTAATTGTGCAATAACGGCCATACCAACAGGTAAAATCATAACGGCTGTAGCTGTATTAGAAATCCACATGGATAGAAAGGCAGTTGCAATCATAAATCCCAATACAATGCGATTCATGTCTGAACCAACAAATTTAATAATTGTTAAGGCTATGCGTTTATGCAAATTCCATTTTTCAATAGCTATAGCTAAAATAAAACCACCGAGAAATAAAAAGATATATTGGTGCCCGTAGCTGGCAGTTGTTTCATGCAATGATAAACCTCCACTCAAAGGAAAGAGAACAATAGGTAACAATGATGTCATTGGAATTGATATAGGCTCAGTTATCCACCAAATCGCAATCCAAGTTGTGGAAGCTAAAATACCAATAGCGGCATCTGTCAAACCCTCAGGATGAAAAAAAAGTTTAATTAAAACGAATAAAAGGGGCCCTAAAAAAAGCCCTATTTTCTTTTTTGATATTTTCATATATTCTTAATTGAAAAGTAATGTAGCAGCTTTTTCTGAAGCTTTTATATAATCATGATCAGCATTCTCTATAAAATGAAAACTCCAATTAAAACTAGTAGGTACTGATAATTGTTGACAAAATTGAAAAAAATAAATTGCTCTTTCTTTTCGATTTAGACCTTGAGCATCCGCATATTCATTATGTCTTAATCCGGAGTCATTAGGGTTGTCATCATTTTCACCTACTTGGATGTAAACTTTTTTAGATAAAAAACCAGGTATTGACATACCTAAAAGGGGACTTTGAGAAAGACCATAGGGAAAATTTATGCTAGTATCTGGAAACGTATACCAACCAGAAGCAGAAACAACTGTTTTACCCACTCTTGCATAGGGTTTAAATAGTAAAAAACGATGTGCAAATTGCCCACCTGCTGAATGTCCAAATACATCATACTGTGAAGTACTGTTGTCTACTTGTGTCTTTACAAAATCGAATAATGGTTCAATTATAGAAAAAGTCCATTCATTTTCGGGATGCAAGGTACTTGGTGAAGGATTATCACCATCAACAAATACATTCCCTAAGTTGTAAGCATCACCACCAGGAAAATCTTGTTCAGAAAACTCAGGTACAAGTAGTATAAAACCTAATAGTTCTGCTTTTGCAACCATTGCATCTCTATAATCTTTAGCATTTCGATCTGTACCATGAAAAACAAATAAAATGGGAGTTGTTGCTATTTTAGTGGTAGGAATATAATAATAAACAGCTAGTGTTTTAGTATATGAAATTACATCATAAGTGTAACTAAAAGATCCTGACCCACTTGATAATTTATCCAAAGGAATAGGTGTCTTAGGTTCATTTATTTCATCATTTTTACTACAAGAAGTTAATAAAAAACACTGAATGATAAGGAGACAAGGAAAAAAAATATTTATTGTTTTCATGTTTTAATAGTTGCTTTGAGAATTTAGTAGAACAAATTAAGTTTAAAAGGAAGTACATTTGTAATACCAATTATTATAAAAAATGAATACCAATCATAATTTTGCCATCCATAGAATTCAAAAAGAATTTGAAATTCAAAAAAAGAAAAAACCATTCAATAAATATATTGTAATATACAGGTCAATGAAGTATTGTATAGAAAATATTGAATTACCACATGACTGGTTGTTACCATCAACACGAGTGTTAGCAGAAGAACTAAAATTATCAAGAACCACAGTACTAAAGGCATATGAATTATTGATGCTTGAAAAATTGATTGTATCAAAAATAGGATCAGGATACAGGGTTAACTTTGAAAATACCAAAACACCTAAAGTAGACTCCTTAAAGCCTAAAATCAACAATGAATTATATCCTACTATTTCAAGCAAAGGAGAATCATATTTAAATAATATTGCGCTCATAAATAGATTGCCAAATAATAATTTAGCTTTCAGACCAGGTGTGCCACCGATTGATGTTTTTCCAATAAACCAATGGAAAAGTCTTTTAAATACCTACTGGAGATATGTTAAATCTTCTGGTTTAGCTTATTCACAATCTACCGGATTAGATGAATTAAAAAAAAGTATTGCAAATTATTTAAATGTGAGTCGAAATGTAAAATGCACTTATGAACAAATTGTAATTGTTTCTGGATCCTTGCAATCATTATATTTAATAGCTAATACCTTAATAAATAAAGGAGATGCTGTAGTCTTAGAAAACCCTTTATTTCCAAATGTTCATTCTGTTTTTAAAAGTTCACAAGCAGAGTTAATTCCAGTTGAGTTAGATGAAGAAGGTATAAGTTTAAATCAGCTAAATAAAATTAAAGATAAACACCCAAAACTGATCCATGTAACACCTTCCAATCATTATCCATTAGGGACAAAAATGAGTCTTAAAAGAAGATTAGAAATTTTAAAATGGGCCTCAGATAATAAAGCATTACTAATTGAAAATGATTACGAAAATGAAATAGCCAATTTATCTAGTAACATGCCAACAATTTATAGCCTCGACACGGAAGACAGAACAATTTATATGGGTACCTTTAACCGTCTTTTACATCCTTCGATTCGGTTAGGTTATATGATTGTTCCTAAATATTTAACCAAAGTAGTAGAAGCTTTACAAGAACATTCGCATCGTTTTGTTTCTCCTTCTATTCAAATGGTAATGAATCAATTTATTGATAAAAATTATTTATACCAACACATTAAAAATTGTGTTAATGCTGCAAAAGAAAGGCATGATCTATTTATTTCTGAATTTGAAAGAGAATGTCAATCAATGTATATTCAACAAAAAACATTCGCAAGCTTTCATTTGGTAGCTTTTTTTAAAGAGGATGTTAGTGCTGATTATGAAAAAGAAATTATTCGGAAACTAAACGAAAATAATATTACTACATTTTCATTAAGCAAATGCTATATCGGAACTCCACAAAAACAAGGTTTGATTTTAGGGTATGCTTCAATTAGACCTACAATGATAAAGAAAGAAATAAAAAAAATGGGAACTTTTTTATGAATATATAATTTTAGATAAAAATTGGTATTGCTTTTTTAAACAGATTGGTACCTTTTCGGACTTAGTTTTTAAATTAGTTTTATAAAAAATTAAGACTATAACTAATTTAATACCTAATTATTATGAAAAAAAAATACTCTTTATTAGCGCTAGTGATAACCTCATTATCTTTGGCACAGAGTAACTATCTTGTAGAAAATTTTAATTATACTGCAGGTGATTTATTAACAACACACAATTGGATGGAACACAGCGGTGCAGGAACAAACGTTATTGAAACAACAGCCGCAGGTTTAACTTTTACAGGTTACGTAGGAAGTAATATAGGTTTAGCAGCAGGTGTTGACAACACAGGTTCTGACATAAACAAAGCCTTTGATGGTGCCATTTCAACTGGAAGTGTTTATACTTCTTTTTTAGTAAAGCCGGGTGTTATTCCATATACTGATACTAACAGTAATCCTTATTTCTTTCATTATGGCACAGTGTCAACTGCTCCTAACTTAAATTCAGCCTTTAGAGCAAGAACATTCATTCTTCCTGGTACAGATCCAACTACACAAATAAAATTTGCACTTAGCTTTAATAGTACATCTCCAGCCACTGCCGAAATTACAGCTGATTTTGATAGTAACAACACTTATTTAATGGTTGTTAAATATACTTTCAATGCAACTACGACATCAGATGATACAGCAAGTTTGTATGTTTTTAATGTTGGGGATAGTTTCACTACTGAACCTGCAACTCCTACAATAGGCCCAGTAACGGGTAGTGCAGCAGATGCAACTTTAATTGATGCTATTGCATTAAGACAATATTCTGCCAATCAAAATATTCTTGTTGATGCTTTTTATGTTCGTACTGTATGGGATTTAGTTAATCCAGGAGTTCCTTTATCCACTAAATCTTTTGACAACAAGAGTTTTTTAATCTATCCTAATCCTGCCTCTCAAGGACTAGTTAACCTAGACATTGAGGGAGTAAAAGATATTACTATTTATGATGTTAATGGTAGAATTGTACTGCAACAAAGTACTTCTTCAAACACACTTGATGTAAGTCAAGTTAAACAAGGCTTTTATCTAGTGCAATTAACAACAGCAGGTAAAACAGTCACTTCAAAATTAATTATAGAATAATAGTTGATTTAAATTAAATTTTTTTATGAAAATAAACACAAGTACACTAGTACACTTTAGACTACTTTCTATTGTTGTTTTTTCTGCACTATTTGCCAGTTGCACAACCGATGATATTGCTCCAACATTAATTGAATTTAGTGCTTCTCAAAGCAATTTGAATGAAAATGGAGGAAGTATAACCATTACGGCCAAGTTAAACGGTCTAGCCTCTGAGCAAATAATTATTCCTTTAACAATTACGGGTACTGCTTCACCTTCAGCGGATTACACAGTGTCTTCAAATCAAGTAATCATTAATAAAGGTTCCGATACGGGAGAAATTAGTATCAATGCAGTAGATGATACTGAAATAGAAGGAATTGAGATAATAGATATTACCCTTACTACCACAGGTAATTTAGTAGTAGTAGAAGACTATCAAATTAGCATACAGTTATTAGATGATGATTCAGATACTGATAACGATGGTGTTTCCGATTCTGAAGATGATTGTCCAACAATACCCGGAGAAATAGCAAACAATGGCTGTCCTTATTTGGGATTTCTGATCAATGAAGTGTTATATGATCCTGCGGGTGATCTTACTGGAGATGCCAATGGCGATGGCGTAAGAGATGCCAATGACGATGAGTTTATAGAGTTTTATAATTCAGGACCAGCATTAGATATTAGCGGATATAAAATATACGACGCAACAGCTTTAACGAATAATGTACCACGACATGTTTTCCCTTCTGGAACAATTGTACCAGCTAATGGTGTTGTAATCGTTTTTGGAGGAGGAACTCCAACAGGTAATTTTAGTGGAGCGATTGTTCAAACCGCATCAGATGGGCAAATAAACATATCAAATGCCGGTGATATTATTACAGTTGAAGATGCTTTGGGCAATGTAGTAGTAACTTTAGATATTGCACCTTTTTCAGCTAATCCGGATGAGTCCTACACAAGAAATCCAGATATAGTTGGTGATTTTGTGCAACACTCAAGTATAGCTGAGGCTTCAGGAGCTTTGTTTTCTCCAGGAAAAAAAGTTAACGGAACTTCGTTTTAATGAAACCAAGTAAAAATGGATAGCACTTTTATAGGACCAATTGTATCGCTTCTTTTTATAGTGATTACGGCACATTTATTACTAAAGAAATATAATCCTCATGCAGTATTACTGTTTTCTGGATTACTAATGCTATCAATTGCATTGGTTTTAAATTACAAGACGCCTCAGCTGTCTGAACCTTCTGGATTTGGTGGATTTGATCTTTTTAAATTTATAAAAGAATCTTTTGTAGCAACAAATGCAAATGTAGGTTTAATGATAATGATTATTGGTGGATTTGTAGCATATATTGATAAAATTGGTGCTTCAAAATGTTTAGTACATGTAGCGATGAAACCGCTTGGGTTATTTAAAAAATATCCTTATTTAGCCGCTTCTTTGGTTATTCCAATAGGCCAAATCTTATTTATAGCTATTCCTTCAGCAGCAGGTTTAGCGTTGCTCTTAATGGCTTCTTTATTTCCTATTTTAACAAATTTGGGGGTAAGTAGAACCTCAGCAGCTTCAGTGATTACCGCTAGTACAGCTCTTGGAATTGGTCCAGCTTCAGTGATAACCGCAAGTGCAGCAAATATTGTTGAAATAGACGCAGTAAGTTTTTTCATTAACAATCAAATCGGTATTGCTTCAATTTTAAGTGTAGTAATGATGGTTTCATATTATTTTGTGAATCGATATTATGATGCTAAAGATCCAGCGTCAGTAGAAGAAATTATTGAAAAGAAAGAAGAAACCATAAAAGCACCTCTTATCTATGCAATAATTCCAATAATTCCAATAGTGTTGTTAATCGTTTTCTCCGAACTATTTAATTTATTTCCTGTTCCAATAACCTTAGACACTACAACGGCTATGATTATTAGTTTATTCATAGCGCTTGTTTTTGAAATGGTTAGAACTCGTGATATCAAACAGGTTTTTAGTTCCCTAAAAATATTTTGGGATGGAATGGGAAACATCTTTAAAGGAGTTGTAACGCTAATTATTGCCGCAGATATTTTTGCTAAAGGGTTAATAAGTTTGGGATTTATTAATGGCTTGCTTGAATTGTCTCTAAATTTAGGATTAAATGCAGCAGGAATTATTATCGTTATGACAATCATGATTTTTTTAGCCTCAATGCTAATGGGAAGTGGAAATGCAGCATTTTTTGCTTTTGGACCATTAGTGCCAAAAATCGCAACCAAGCTAGGAATTAATAGTACTTCAATGATCTTACCTATGCAACTATCTGCTTCTATGGGAAGAACCGTTTCTCCAGTAGCTGGAGTTTTAATTGCAGTTTCAGAAATTGCAGGTGTTTCAACATTGCAAATTGTAAAAAGAAATTTAATACCCTTAATAGTAGCATTGCTAACAATGCTATGCTTTGAAATTATTTAATTATGCTAAAACTAATAAAAAACGCTGAAATATACGCTCCTAAATATTTGGGGAGAAAAGACATTCTTATTGCAGGTGAAAAAATTGCTGCCATAGAGGATAACCTCGATGAATTTTCAAAACACGCTACAGTGGTTTGGGATGCTAATGGTAAAATAATAACTCCTGGACTGATCGATCAGCATATTCACATAATAGGAGCTGGAGGTAAAGATGGTTTTGCATCAATGACTCCAGAAGTAACGCTTAGTGAACTTATTGCTTGCGGAACAACAACTGTAGTCGGACTCTTAGGGACAGATGGAACAGTTAGAAATATTAAAACGCTTTATGGAAAAGCAAAAGCATTAGAACAAGAAGGAATTTCTGCCTATATGTTTTGTGGATATTATGGTGTTGATTCGGTTACAATTACTGATAGTATTCAAGGAGATATGATTTGTATTGATAAGGTAATTGGTTGTAAAATTGCAATTAGTGATATTCGTTCTTCTTATCCTACGGCTACCGAATTATTAAGAAAGTTAAGAGATGTAAGAGTAGGTGGTTCTATTGGAAACAAAAAAGGAATACTACACATTCATCTAGGAAATTTAGAAACCAAAATGGATATTCTTTTCGAACTTGTAAATAAATATCAATTTCCCATTGAGCATATCTCTCCAACACATGTAGGAAGAACAAAACCTCTTTTTGAGCAAGCTATAGAATTTGCAAAACTAGGAGGATGTATAGACATAACAACGGGAGCTTCAAAATATACTGATCCATACAAATCCGTACTGTATGCCCTTGAGAAAGGAGCTAGTATTGACAACATAACTTTTAGTTCAGATGGCCATGCTGGTCTTACTAAACTTGATGAAAACGGAAATAATATTGGCTTCAAAAAAGCACCCATTGAACAAAACTTGTATGAGGTTATTCAATTGATTAAAAAAGGAGGCATTAATATCGAAGAGGCATTTAAAATTATTACCACTAATCCAGCAAGAAACTTAGGGTTAAAAGAAAAAGGAAAAATAGAAGTTGGATTTGATGCAGATTTGTGTGCTTTTGATGCAGATTTTAAATTGCAGGATGTTTTTGCAAGGGGGCAACAAATTATGGTTGACGCTAAAATAATAGGTAAAGGAAGTTTTGAATCTTAGTTTTAAAATAGTACATATGAAACTTATAAAAATAATTATAGTTTTTGGTTTATGGGTAGTAACATCACAAATGTATGCTCAAAATATTACAAGGGATGCTTATGAGTTTGGCGAAGGATTACAGTTCAGAACCACAGACGGTAAAGAACTTAAAATAATTGGTTACATACAGCCTTATTTTGAAACTAAACACTACACAAGTTCCGATGGACCAGGTGCAAACAATAGATTTAGAATGCGTAGGACTAGAGTAAGATTTGACGGTAACTCTAGCAATAAAAGATTCAGTTATCGAATGCAAGTTGATTTAGGTGGAGCTACAGAAACGGAAGATATAGTAGGTAATTATTTACTGGATGCTTACATATCTTATGATGTGACTAGAAAAATAAATATCGCTTTTGGGCAACGCGCGACCTATACAGATAACAGAGAGTTATTTATGAATTCTAATTCTTTGCAACTTGTAGAGCGAAGTAGATTAACTTCAGCTTTTGCAACCATAAGGGAATTTGGGTTGTTTGCTCAAGGGGATTTTAGAACTGGAGGCAACTCACATTTAAAACCCTACTTCGTACTTACAAATGGAGATGGAGCAAATGTTATGGGCAAAGACCATGGAGGTTTAAAAGTGGGGGGTAGAGTTGATTTTCTTCCTTTTGGATTGTTTACTAATTTTGGTCAATTTAGACAAGCAGATGTTGTTAGAGAACGAGCTCCTAAACTAGTTGTTGGAGTTAATTATAGTTTAAACAATGGTATGAGCAGTCGAAGAGGACGTGAAACGGGTTCCATTTTATATCTAAATG
>NZ_CAXBFR010000093.1:0-11337 GCF_963975005.1 uncultured Flavobacterium sp. | reverse complement strand
TTTTTAAATAATCCAAACTAAATATAATAAATTATGAAAAATAAATTTCGCTTTATCGGCAAAATGAGTAATTATAACGGATTTATATTTACTTTAGTGTAACTTTAGTAAAATTTTATTAAGTTTTTTTTATCATTGTATACCCAACTCAACACTAATGCTTCAAAAATTTATTTATTTTTATGTGCTTTTTTTAAGTTCATATATTGTTAATGCACAAACTTTTAATAAAAAAGTTGCCAAAACCCATAGGATCAATAGTCATATATCTATAGACGGAAAATTAAATGAAGAAGAATGGAAAAATGCATTACCTTCAACTGATTTCATTATGTTTTATCCAGATAATGGAAAGGAAGAAAACCCAAATAAAAAAACAGAAGTTAAAATAATATATGATGATGATGCGATTTATGTTGGAGCAATCATGTATGATAATCCCGAAAATATATTACAAGAAATAAAGCTTCGAGATGAATTTGGCACTTCAGATCATTTTGGTGTATTTTTTAATGGTTTTAATGACAATCAATTAGAATATCGTTTTTTTATTAGTGCTGCAGGTGTTCAATTAGATGCAATTGCCACTTCTGCCGGAGAAGATTATTCTTGGGATGCGATTTGGGATTGTAAAGTAAAAATCACAGAAAACAGTTGGGTTGCTGAATTTAAAATTCCTTATGCTGCTTTGCGTTTCTCAGAAAGCGAAAAACAAACTTGGGGTTTAAACATGTTTCGTGATATTAAAAAAGACAATACAAGTTATTGTTGGAATTTTATAGATAGCAAACTAAACAATGAAGTTGTTCAAGCTGGAATTCTTGAAGGAATTGAAAACATAAAACCTCCAACTCGATTATTCTTTATTCCTTATACTTCTTATTATCATAACAATAATGATAGCGGATCTGACAATAAATTCAAAATTGGTATGGATATAAAGTATGGAATTAATGACTCTTTTACATTAGATGCTATTCTTGTACCTGATTTTGGCCAGACAACTTTCGACAATGTTAATCTAGTTTTAGGTCCTTTTGAGCAACAATTCAATGAAAATAGACCTTTTTTTAAAGAAGGAACAGATTTGTTTAACAAGGGAAATTTGTTTTATTCACGAAGAATAGGTGGAGAACCAGCTATAACACACAATGAATTATATGCAACATTACCTGAAGGCTTCGATATATACAAATTTCCAGAGTCTATTAATTTAATAAATGCCACAAAAATTTCTGGAAGAACTCAAAAAGGATTAGGTATTGGTTTTTTAAATGCTATTACTGAAAAAACATATACTGAAATAATTGATTTAAATACTAGTGCTATTTATGAAGGAGTAATTGAGCCTGTTACTAATTATAATGTTTTTGTACTTGATCAGCGTTTTAGAAAAAACTCATCTGTTTCATTTGTAAATACTAGCGTTGTAAGAAATGGGTATTATAGAGATGCCAATGTATCAGCTTTAGTATTTGATTTAAACACAAAAGCAAACACCTATAAATTATCAGGTGATACAAAATTTAGCTATGTAAATAATTTAGGTGAAATTAAAAGAGGGACAAATTCATCCATATTTATAGGTGATACTAAAGGAAAATATCAATATGGTTTTGGTTCTGGATATATTTCAAAAGACTATGACCACAATGATCTTGGAATTCTTTTTAGAAACAATTATTACTCATTCAATGCAAATGCAAGTTATCGAGCTTTAAAAAGAACAAAAACATTTAATAACATAAGACTTAAAACAGATTTAAATTCAGAGTTTGAAAACTCTACTGGAAAACTACAATTGGGAACAATAAGCGTTTCTTCTCTATTATATAATTTAAAAAATGATATTTTTCAGTTTACTATAGAAGGAAGTCCTTTTGAAACTTTTGACTTTTACTTTCCATGGATTGATGGAAGGTTTAATTACAATCCAAAATACATTGACTTTACTTCTGTAATTTCATCCAATAGGAATAGAAAATACTCTTTTGACTTAACAACTAATTTTATTAAGCACGATCAGCCAGGTCGTAAAAGCTATACCGTTTCTTTAGGACAAGAATTTCGTTCTAATGATAAATTTTATTTACGTTATGGTTTAAGAGGTATAAAAAACAGAAATGACATAGGGCTTGTTGATTACAACAATAACGATATTATCTATGCTATAAGAAACGTCAACACACTAGAACATCAAATCACCGGAAAATATTCCATTAACAATGTGATGAATTTTAATTTAAAAGTAAGATATTATTGGGCTCATGCCATTAACAATAAGTTTCTAACATTAAGAGAAGACGGTTATTTTGATAATAATTTAACTTACAACATAAACAAAAACATCAATAGAAATATTTGGAATTTTGATTTTTCTTATACTTGGTGGTTTGCTCCTGGTAGTTTAGTTTCGGTTTTATATAGAAATAATTCAAGTTTAGGCGAACGAACTTTTAATACTAATTTAGGAGACAACTTTAGAAATGTCTTATCTAACAACCCAAACAATACAATTTCAATTAGTTTTAGATATTACATCGACTACAATCAAGCTAAAAACGTTTTTAAACACAGTGAATAAAATCCTAATCTTTTCTTAAAATAAGTTCAAAAAAAAAATAAAAAGTATTTTTGCACAAATCATCTTTCATGAAATCAAAAATCATCATTTTTTTAATTTTAATTTGTTCTTGTTACTCTTATGGACAAGAAACTACATCAATACCAAAAAAGCAACTAAAAGCTGCTTATGTTTCTAGTTCTATTTCTATTGATGGAGAATTAAATGAAGAAGATTGGAAAACTGCCCTAGTTGCAAAAGATTTTATTTCTTTTGAACCTAAAAATGGAACAGCAATACCACAAGAATTAAAATCTGAAGTCAAAGTCATTTATGACAATAACGCCATTTACATTGGGGCTATACTTTATGACAGCGAACCAACAAAAATTTTAAAAGAAATTACGGAAAGAGATAATTTTGGAACAAGTGACATATTTGGTGTTTTCATAAATGGATATAACGATGGTCAGCAAGATTTTCAGTTCTATGTTTCTGCTGCAAATGGTCAAGCTGATTGTAATTTTACATCACAAGATGGAGAAGATTATTCTTGGAATGCAATTTGGGACAGTAAAGTAAAAATAACAGATTATGGCTGGGTTGTTGAAATTAAGATTCCTTATGCTGCACTTCGATTTCCAAGTACAGATATTCAAACTTGGGGAATAAACTTCTTTAGAGAAGTAAGACGAAGCAGACAAAAATACACTTGGAATCACATCGATAATGAAATTGGTGCTTTTTCTCAACAAGCAGGAGTTCTAAATGGTATTCAAAAAATAACACCTCCAACTCGATTGTTTCTTATTCCTTATGCATCAACTTATGTTAGTTCAAATAATGGAAAAACCCTAATAACTCCAAAAATTGGATTAGATATTAAATATGGACTAAATGATGCTTTTACATTAGACGCAATATTAATTCCAGATTTTGGACAAGTAAAGTATGATAATGTTGTTTTAAATCTTGGTCCTTTTGAACAACAATTTAATGAAAATAGACCTTTTTTTACGGAAGGAACAGATTTATTTAACAAAGGAAGCTTATTATACTCTAGAAGAATTGGCTCATTACCAAACTTTGAACCAGAATTAGCCTCTAACGAAATTATAGAAGATTCCCCAACTTCAACAAATCTATATAATGCTGTAAAAATTTCTGGTAGAAATAATGATGGTTTAGGTATTGGTTTTTTAAATGCAATTACTGTAAATACTTATGCTAATGTTAGAAATACAGACAATAACTCAATAAGAGATGTCTTAATATCACCTTTAACTAATTATAATGTTACTGTTTTTGATCAACGTTTTAACCAAAATTCTTCAGTTTCTTTTATCAATACAAATGTAACTCGTGATGGAGATTTTAGAGATGCAAATGTTTCTGGATTACTCTTTGATTTAAATACCAAAGCAAACACTTATAATTTAGCAGGAAAAATAACAATGAGTAGTGTTTATGATTTAAAAAACACTAGTGGTATTAGTTCTTCCATTTATTTAGCCGAAACTGCCGGAAAAATTAGATATAGTTTAGGTGCTGATTATGTTTCAAAAGAATTTGACAACAACGATTTAGGTATTAATTTTTTGACTAATTATTATGATGTTTTTTCAAATGCTAGTTATCGTATTTTAAACCCAACTAAAATTTTTAATTCTTTTAGAATTAATCTTAACAGCTATTTAGAATTCAACAATACTTCAAATTATATTCAAGACAATAATTTTAATGTTAATATTAACTCATCAACAAAGAAAAACCACTATTTTGGATTTGGTTTTAACGCAAGACCATTTAAAAGTTATGATTACTATGAATCACGAATTAACAATCGTTATTTTATAATTCCAGAATATTATGGATCTTGGTTTAATATTTCAACTAATTATAATAACAAATTTGCCTTAGATTTAAATGTAGAATACAACAAACTAAATGAGCCTGGCAGAGAAAATTACAACTTTTACGTTAGTCCAAGATATAGATTTAGTGACAAGTTTTCATTAATTTACGCTGTTAGTCCAAGTTTTCAAAAAAACAATATTGGATGGGTTGACTATTTATCATCCACAGAGGACATCATTTTAGCTAGGAGAGACAGAAATACAGTAAACAATACACTTACTGGAAAATACTCAGTAAATAGTCAAATGAATTTTAGTTTATCCGTTCGTCATTATTGGTCCTTTGCAGAAAACAACAAATTTTACAACTTGCAAGAGAACGGTCTACTACTTGAAAACTATACTTATAATGCCAATAAAAACTCTAATTTTAATACTTGGAATTTAGATTTATCTTATTCTTGGTGGTTTGCACCTGGCAGTCAAGCAACAGTTTTATATCGAAACAACGCTGCTGATTTTAATCGAGTTATTGACAAAAGTTACGGTAGTAATTTAAACAATGTGTTTGCAGATAATTTAAATCACACTTTTTCTGTAAGTATTCGTTATTTTATTGACTACAATCAAGCTAAAAATTGGCTGTGATATCTTATTTAACTAAAACGATTTCGAATATTATTTGATTTTTTCAAACCTCAAGGCCTTCAATTTCTTATATTTGTAGAAACAACTAAGGCAATGAATAAAAAAATAATCTTAATGATTTTAGATGGTTGGGGTAAATCTCCTGACCCAAAAGTTTCTGCAATAGACAACGCAAATACTCCTTTTATAGATAGTTTATATACAAAATACCCTAATGCTCAATTGAGGACAGATGGTTTAAACGTGGGTTTGCCTGAAGGTCAAATGGGAAATTCAGAAGTAGGTCACATGAATCTTGGAGCAGGAAGAATTGTATATCAAGATTTAGCTAAAATAAATTTAGCTGTAGCTAATCACACTTTAAACCAAGAAATAGAATTACAAGATGCATTTCAATATGCAAAAGCCAATAACAAAGCTGTTCATTTATTGGGCTTGCTTTCAGATGGTGGTGTACATTCCCACACTTCTCATCTTCGAGGAATAATTGATGCTACAGAAGATTTTGGATTAGAAAAGGTTTTTATCCATGCATTTACAGATGGTCGTGATGTTGACCCAAAATCTGGAGCATTGTATCTTGAAGATTTATACAATTATATTGACACTAAAAAAGCTAAATTAGCTTCAGTAATAGGTCGCTATTATGCAATGGATAGAGATAAACGTTGGGAAAGAGTCAAATTAGCATATGATTTATTAGTAAATGGAAAAGGAAAACACACGAAAGATGCAGCTTTAGCTATTTTAGAAAGTTATAAAAATAAAATAACCGATGAATTTGTTGAGCCAATGGTAATGGTAGACAAAAACAACGAGCCTATTGCTACAATAAAAGATGAAGATGTCGTAATTTTCTTTAATTTCAGAACTGATAGAGGACGTGAATTAACCGAAGCTTTATCGCAAAAAGACTTTCACGAACAAAACATGCATAAATTGAATCTGTATTATGTTACAATGACCAATTATGATGATACTTATTCCAATGTTCATGTAATTTATGATAAAGACAATATCACCGAAACGCTTGGTGAAGTTTTAGAAAAAGCCAATAAAAAACAAATTCGAATTGCTGAAACAGAAAAATATCCACACGTTACTTTTTTCTTTTCTGGTGGACGCGAAAAACCTTTTGTGGGTGAAACTAGAATATTAAAAAACTCACCCAAAGTTGCTACTTATGATATGCAACCAGAAATGAGTGCCTTTGAACTAAAAGACGCTTTAATTCCAGAACTTAAAAAAGGTGATGTTGATTTTGTATGTCTAAACTTTGCTAATGGCGATATGGTTGGGCACACCGGTGTTATGGAAGCTGCAATTAAAGCTTGTGAAGCAGTAGATGTCTGTGTAAAAGAAGTAGTAGAAACTGCTCTAGAAAACAATTACACCACAATTATTATTGCAGATCATGGAAATTGTGAAACCATGATTAATCCAGATGGAAGTCCAAATACTGCTCATACAACTAATCCAGTACCAATTATTTTGGTTGACAAAGAATTAAAAAATATTAACAATGGTGTTTTAGGTGACCTAGCTCCAACAATATTAGAATTGATGGGAATACAAAAACCAGAAGCTATGACCTGTAAATCTTTATTATAATGAAAAAAATCATTTACATACTTCTTATTTCTCTAGCTTTTAGTTGTATTTCTGTTACAAATGGAACAGATGGCAAACCCGGTGAAAATGGCAAACCTGGAAAAAATAATCAAAAAGGTGAAAATGGAAAATCAGGTGAAAATGGAAGTTCTGAAAAACAAACTATATTTAAAAAACAATAAAATGAAAAAAATAATTTTATTACTATTACCTTTCTTATTTATTAATTGTAGTCCAACCGGAAAAATAATAACTACTAACAATGAAAAAATGTTAATAGGAAAAGCTACAAAAATCGATTTAGAAAAGGCTCCATTTGATTCATGGTACACTTCAGGTTTTAACGAGTACAAACCAAATGAAGAAGTTACAAATCAATTAAAAGATAAAGTAACCAATATTACAATAACTATATTTATGGGCACTTGGTGTGAAGACAGCCAAAATCAAGTACCAGATTTTTATAAAGTATTACAAGAATGTCAATTTAAGGAAAGAGGCATCACTTTAATTGCAATGGATAGAACCAAAACAACTCCAGAAAATCTTGAAAGTGGTTTAAACATTACAAATGTTCCAACTTTTATTTTTTTTGAGAAAGGAGTAGAAATTAATAGAATTGTAGAATCTCCAAAAGTGAGTTTAGAACAGGATATGCTAGACATTCTTTCTGGAAAAAATTACAAACCGAATTATTCTGAATAATCACAAAATAATAAAAACTATAAAATCCTGATAAACTCAGGATTTTTTTTGAACAATTCTTAATCAAAAGTTAAACTTTTATATATTAATAGTAATACTATTATATTTGCAAAGTAAAACTTATAACCATGAAAAAAAATATAGCTTTAAAATCGTTACTTTTCCTTTTGATGTTTACTATTAATGGCTTTTCTCAAACAGAAAGCATGAAGGATAGCCTTACAGAAAATAGTATAGAAAACGCATTGCTTCATCCCGAAGAAGTAATAAGATTAAATTTATCTAACCAAGAAATTGATTTTAAAAAAATTGACTTTTCTAAATTTATCAATCTTGAATATTTAAGTTTAGAAAATGATAAACTATCGGAAATTCCAACTGGAATAATTTTACTAAAAAACATAAAAACATTGAATTTAAGTGGTAATTTATTTAAAAACTTACCCGTTTCTTTTGAAAACTTGACATCACTTGAAGAATTATATTTAAATAATGAAGTGAATTTTAAATTTGATAGAAACATTGAAGTCTTATCAAAATTACCAAATCTAAAGAAGTTGCATTTAGAAAATGATAACTTAAGTAAATTACCAGCTAAAATAATTCTTTTAAAAAATTTAGAGTATTTGTATATAAATGACAATCAATTTAAAAAATTTCCTTTAGAAATTCAGGGTTTACAAAATTTACAATATCTAGATTTGAAAAAAAACTTTCTTAATCAAGAGGATATTGATATATTAGAATTAAATTTCGGTTTTCAGATTAAACTATAAATAATTCTTAATTCGACGTTCAAAAAACATAAAAGTTAATCCAATGCAAAATTTATTCAATAATTTCAAAATTACAATTAATGATAAATTATATGTCAAAGATCCTGAAACTTCAGATTTAGGCAAAAGAATTATACAAAACAGTATTTTGTTAATTGAGGAAATTGGATTTGAAGCTTTTACATTTAAAAAATTAGGAGATAAAATTCAATCTAATGAAAGCTCAATTTATCGATATTTTGAAAACAAGCACAAACTATTGATTTACCTATCGTGTTGGTATTGGTCTTGGGTTGAATATAACTTAGTTTTTGCTACAAACAATATTTCAAATCCTATTGAAAAATTAGTCAAAGGTATTAAATTAATCACTCAGAAAATTGAAGATGACCAAAAAACACCACACATAGATGAATCCATCTTAAATAAAATTATCGTTTCAGAATTCACTAAAACACTATTAACCAAAGAGGTTGATGAAGAAAACAAAGAAGGTTTCTTTTTAGTTTACAAAAGAGTAATCTATAGAATTATTGAAATGATTGAAGAAGCAAATCCACAATATCCTTATGCAAAGAGTTTAGCCTCAACAATCGTAGAAGGAACTTTACATCAAAATTACCTAAAAGACCATTTTAAAACAATAACAAATCTATCTGATGAAGATTGTATTACAGAATTTTATTTAGACATAATAAAAAAAATATTATAAATGAAACCCATTGAAAGATTTAAAAACTTAATAAAAGCTGATAAAAAAGATGTTTACCAATTATTAATTTATTCCATTATTGGCGGATTGATAAGTTTATCGATTCCACTAGGAATTCAGGCTATTATAAATTTCATACAAGCTGGAAAAATAAGTACTTCTTGGATTGTTTTAGTAGTTATAGTTGTAACTGGTGTGGCCTTTGTTGGAATTTTAAAAATTATGCAATTCAGAATAACAGAAAACATACAACAAAAAATATTTGTACGTTCATCATTTGAATTTGCCTATCGTTTTCCAAAAATCAAATTTGAACAACTCTACAATTTTTCACCTCCAGAACTAGCAAATCGTTTTTTTGACACCATAACGGTTCAGAAAGGGTTTTCAAAATTAATTTTAGAAGTTTCTACAGCAGCTTTACAAATTGTTTTTGGAATCTTATTATTATCTTTATATCATTCCTTTTTTATCTTTTTTGGAATAATATTGTTAATATTACTGTATCTAATTTTTAAAATTAATTTTGATTCAGGCTTAAAAACAAGTTTAAAAGAATCAAAATATAAATACAAAGTTGCGCACTGGCTTCAAGAAATTGCTCGTAACAATTTAAGTTTTAAAAATGGAAAATTATTTGAATTCTCCCTTAAAAAAAATGATTACTTAGTAAACGAATATTTACAATATAGAGAAAGTCACTTTAAAGTACTAAGAAGACAATTCATTCAACTAACAGGATTTAAAGTACTAATTTCTGCTGGATTGTTGATAATTGGTGGAATGTTAGTATTAAGTCAACAAATGAATATTGGTCAATTTGTAGCTGCAGAAATCGTTATCATTACAATTATTGCAGCTGTTGAAAAACTATTTTATGGTTTAGAATTATTTTATGATGTAATAACTTCCTTAGAAAAACTAGGTACAGTAGTAGATTTAGAATTAGAAAAAGAAAAAAGAACTACTAATTACACTTTTGATACGGATGAAATTAATATTAGCACTGAGCAATTAACTTTTCAATTTCCTGATGCAGAATTACCTGTACTAAAAGATATAAATCTGACTATAAATTATGGAGACAGAATATTAATTCAAGGAGAAAATGGCTCAGGAAAAACTACTTTAATTCGATTATTATCAAGATTTATAGAACCCTCAGCCGGTACTATTTTCATCAACAATACAAACTATAAAAAGTTTTCATTTGAAGAATATAGATCAAAAACAGCTGTTATTACACTAAATGATTCAACTTTTGAAGGAACAATTTATGAAAACATAACCTGTAGTTGTCCAACTGTATCCATGAGTGATGTTAATGAAGTTTTAGAAAAACTAGATTTGACAAATTTAATTAAAACATTGCCTTTAGGCTTAGAAACTACTTTATTGTCGGAAGGAAAACAAGTAAATTCTTCAGCTGTTCAAAAAATATTACTTGCGAGAGTATTGATTACAAAACCTAAAATTTTATTTTTAGAAGAACCGGTAAACAAATTAGACAAGTTAACAGCAGGAAAAGTAATCGATATGCTTACTGATAAATCAAATCCATGGACTCTTGTAGTAATTTCAAAAAACAGTTATTGGAAAGATAAATGCAACAAAATAATAACACTGGACAATGGTAAAATTAAATCTATTAAATAATTTATTATGTTAAATATAACCAAGAACAGAATAGATGAATGGGTTGATTTAGGAAAATACAAATCGACAAAAGTACTTGAAGACAATAATGGGTATTTAATGATTAAAAGAACCATCTGGGCATGTGTCACTTGCCTACTTATATTTCTTTTTCTTCCTTGGACACAAAACGTTTCTGGAACAGGTAAAGTCACAACTTTAAAACCCAATCAAAGACCACAAACCATTCAAACTAGCATTGCTGGTAGAATTGAAAAATGGTATGTCAATGAAGGAGATTATGTAAACAAAGGAGATACGATTTTATTTATATCAGAGATTAAAGAAGACTACTTAGATCCAAATTTAATTGAAAATACAGGAAATCAAGTTACAGCCAAAGAAGGTGCTGCAAGTTCTTATGCCTCAAAAGTACAAGCGCTTGAAAGTCAAATTGGAGCAATTGGTGATGAAAGAGCTTTAAAATACAAACAAGCTCAAAACAAGTTAAAGCAATCTTATTTAAAAGTACAAAGTGACAGTATTGATCTAGAGGCTGTAAAAACACAACTAACTATTGCTAAAACACAATTTAATCGTGCTATTAATTTAAATAAAGAAGGTTTAAAACCTTTAACAGATGTAGAAGAGAAACGCGTAAAATTACAAGACACAGAAGCTAAAATTATTACACAAGAAAATAAATACATTACAGCACAAAATGAAGTTCTTAATGCTAGGATGGAACTAAATAGAATTTTAGCAGAATATTCTGAAAAAACTGCAAAAGCTCAAAGTGATAAACAAACTGCATTAAGTTCGCAATTTGAC
>NZ_CAXBFR010000092.1:0-11398 GCF_963975005.1 uncultured Flavobacterium sp. | reverse complement strand
AAACTGAAATTCCTGTAAACATTCAGCAAATAAAGAAAAAAATTAATTTAGATGACGAAACTTTAATTTCTCATGACTCTTATTTAGAATACATTACATACGAAATTTGTAAAAATGACAACAGAGATATTGACACAAAAATTAAAGAAATTGAAAACATATCCAAACTAAAAGAAAGTAAATTTAAAAACCGATTACTCTACTCGTATTTAAAAACAAATCTAGAAGATGCTACAAGTAGTGGTGAACGCAAAAACATCATAACTTCATATGCTAATAATATTACTGATGTAAAATTAAAAACCAATTTAGAAAATAATTTTAAAACGCTTGAAAGATTAGGAAAAGGCAATGAAGCAAGAGAAATAGCTTTAAAAGATTTAAATGGAACACTTTTAAATCTTTCTAAGTTTAAAGGAAAATTTATAGCTATTGATGTTTGGGCAACTTGGTGTGGACCATGTAAATACGAATCTCCTTATTTTGAAAAAATGGCTATAAAATATAAAAAAGAAAATATTGTTTTTGCAGCAATAAGCAGTGATAAAGATGAAAAAGCATGGTTTTTAGATGCCAAAAATAAATCAAAATCAGTACAGCAATTTCATTTAGAAAGTATGGTTGCTTTTTCAAAAGATTATAATGTAAATAGTATTCCAAGATTCATTTTAATTGATGATAAAGGGAAAATTTATAATTCAACAATGCCTAGACCAAGTGAGGCTTCATTTGAAATGGTTTTGAGAAAAGCATTAAATCTAAATGATTTAAATTAAATTTTAAAATCCCAAATTACATATGTCAATTTGGGATTTATTTATTTTTATTGATAATAAATACTAGTCCTTTTTTACGTATTGATTTAAAAATTAGTAAATTTGAGAAGCATTGAAAATAAAAAAAATAAATGAGAACTCCGCACAAAAAATTAAATCAACTAGCTTCAACCGCTATTTGTGGTAATGATATTAGTTCTTCTGTGTTATACGTTTCTGCTTTGGCCATTGGGTTTGCTGGACAATATGCTTGGATAACCCTATTAATCGTATCTTTTGTTCTATACCTTTTCCGAAAAATTTATGGTGAAGTTGTTGGTGCTCTTCCTCTAAATGGTGGTGCATACAATGCACTTTTAAATACTACTAGTAAAGGAACAGCATCTTTAGCAGCTACTTTGACATTATTATCTTATATGGCAACAGCTGTAATTTC
Source organism: uncultured Flavobacterium sp. (assembly GCF_963975005.1). GTDB lineage: Bacteria > Bacteroidota > Bacteroidia > Flavobacteriales > Flavobacteriaceae > Flavobacterium. The sequence continues at coordinate 10,186 of NZ_CAXBFR010000092.1, read as the reverse complement.
AGCTAATGAAGGAATCCATTATTTACATCATTTAGTTCCTGTTTTGCCTATTATTCCAGTTACAATCGTGCTTCTATGTCTCTTTGCAATATTAGCCATAATTGGAATTACAGAATCAGCTAAAGTTGCTATTGGAATCTTTATTTTTCATTTAACTTCTCTGGCAATTTTAAGTGGTTTTATACTTTTTTATTTGACCCAAAATGGTATTGCTACACTATTTGAAAACTGGCATTTTCCAACTACAGGAGGGAGTATTACAAATGCCATATTTTTAGGTTTTGCAGCTTCTATGTTAGGCGTTTCTGGTTTTGAAAGTTCAGCTAACTTTGTGGAGGAACAAGAAAAGGGCGTTTTCCCAAAGACCTTAAGAAATATGTGGTCTATTGTTAGTATAATTAATCCATTAATGGCCGTATTTGCTTTGGCTATTTTTGCTATTCCTTTGTTACAAAGTGATGCTTATCAAAATACCCTGTTGATTCAAATGGGAGAAGAAGTAGGTGGCAAATGAATTGCTTCTTTAATTGCAATTGATGCCTTTTTAGTCCTAAGTGGTGCCGTTTTAACTAGCTTTGTTGGGGTTACAGGATTGTTAGAACGTATGACATTAGATAGAATTTTACCCCCTTTTTTTCTAAAGAAAAACAAAAAAGGAAGTTCATATAGAATCGTAATCATGTTTTTATTGCTTTCTGTTTCTGTTTTATTAATTACAAATGGTGATGTACGTTTATTAGCTGGTGTTTATACTATTTCCTTTTTATCTGTAATGGCCTTATTTGGTATTGGAAACATTCTGTTGAAAATTAAAAGAAATAGCCTTCCTAGACCAGAAAAAGCTTCTTGGATTGCTGTTATTGTTGCTATTATAGCCGTAGTTATTGCTTTAATTGGCAATATAACAATGACTCCTAAACCAGGTTTGCCAAGCAATTTACAGGTCTTCTCTTATTATTTTATACCTACAATTTTGTTTATAGCTGTAATGCTGAATCGTACCATTTTACTAAAAGCTGTTTTAAAAATATTAGATGCTTTTTTTGATCCAATTCGTAAATTTTCTGTGGTAACAGATAGAAAGATAAAAAGCATTTTACATAAAATAAATCAACAAGAGTTTGTGTTTTTTACAAAAGGAGATAACATTGCAACTTTAAACAAAGTAATGCAGTACATTGAAAGAAACGAACATACTAAAAAAATAAAAATTGTTACCGTTTTAGAAAAAGGAAAAACTGGACCTCCAAATTTAGCTCAAGAAATTGATTTTTTAGATAGAGAATATCCCGAAATAGATATAGAATTAGTGATTTTAGAAGGTGTATTTACACCCAAATTAATTCAAGAACTTTCTGAAAAATGGAATATTCCGGTCAACTTTATGTTTATTGGTTCACCTACTGAAAAATTTCCGTTCAAAGTTGAAGAATTAGGTGGTGTTCGATTAATAATTTAAACCAAAAGATTCCATTAAACGCTATATAAAAGCCTGTTAAAGTTATTGTTTGATAGGCTTAATTGTTCTATATTTATATTGTAAAATAAACAAAATGAAGATTTTTATACTACTACTGATGGCATTTATAAATACTGTAATGATATACGATTTTAACAAAAATTCTTCTCCGAAAGATTGGCTGATTGTTGATGATGGTGTAATGGGCGGTTTATCTGAAGGAAACTTTACTATTGATACTGATGGAAATGGCGTTTTTAATGGAACAGTTTCTTTAGAAAACAATGGTGGCTTTTCTTCTGTTCGTCATCAATTTGACAAAATTAAGGCAACAAAAGACAATAAAGTATTAATTCGATTAAAAGGTGATGGCAAAGAATACCAATTCAGAATTAAAGATAAATCAATCGCTTATTATTCATACATCACAACTTTTAAAACTACTGGAAAATGGGAAACTGTCGAAATCAAGCTAAGTGATTTGTATCCTTCTTTTAGAGGTCGAAAACTTGATTTACCAAATTATAATAGTGATTCTTTTGAAGAAATTGTGTTTTTAGTAGGCAACAAAAAAAATGAATCTTTTCAATTGGTTTTAGATAAAATTGAATTGGAATAACTTTTTTGTTATATTTGAAAAAAACATATGAAAAAAAATACTCCTCTTTTTTTTTGCTTTAATTATAATTTTCACATTGAATTCATGTTCATCAAACGATAAAGAAGAAATTGATTTTTCTAATTTGACAAATAGACAATGGAAAAGAACAAATTATAACTTACCAACGCCTTTTGATTTTAATTTAGATGGAACTTCATCTATAAACATGCTTGATGAATTTGATTGTTTAGCTGATGAATACTTTATTCTATCAGATGACAAACAAGTTAATTATTATTCAAGTCTTTTACTATTAACAATTTCAAGTCAAGACAATAGTGAAGTATATTCGTGTGGCATTACCAGATTTAGCATTGGTACTTTTGAAATGATTAATTCAAACACAATCCAATTAAACCTTAAAAGTTTTGATGGAATATCTAATCCAGAATATTCAATTCAGTTTAAAATTATAGGTGATAAATTGACTAGAATAGAAACAATAAATCATCCAACATCTTATAATACTATTACACATAAATATCAAAAAGAGTTCGTTCAAATAGAAGAACTATTTGAATACTAATTTCATCAAAAATGTTAACAATTAGAATTCTCTATTTTATTTTTCTATTAACTACTTTTTTGTCCTTTAGTCAAGAACGTCAAGCAAAGCTTATTTTTGCAGATAGTACAGAAGTTATTGGTTTTGGGGAAATTAGAAACAATAAAATTCTTTTTAGAATAAGTTTAGACAGCACTCAAACCAAATGGTCTCACGAAGATTTAGTTGATGGTTTTGAATATTATGGTAACGGCTTTTCGGAAAAATTTAAATACATATTACCTAATAAACGTTCTGAAAAACCAATGTTAATGGAAATTGTTGAAGAAGGAAGTGTTAATCTATATAAAGGCTTGAGAGCAATTTTTCCATATATAACTGGTGAAGAAAAAATTGTTAATGGTAGTACTGTTTTTGTTCCGGATGGTATAGCAAAAAAAGTCATTTATTATGTAAAAAGAAATGATGAAGCATATGCAACAGATATTTCATTTAGTTTCAAAAGTAAATCTTTACGCTATTTTAAAGATTGTAACTTAGTCACTAAAAAAATTAAATCAAAAGAATTCACTCTTAATAATGTTGAAGATTTAGTGTTTTTCTACAATGAATATTGCACCGACGAAGAAGAAATTATTGAAGACTAAAGTCAACTTCTTTTCTACTATCTTTGCGATTCAATTTTGAACATGAGTCTTACCCTACTTTCATCACCTTTGCAAGGTTTTACCGATTTCCGATTTAGAAATGCATTTCACAAGTACTTTGGTGGCATTGATACTTTTTATGCTCCTTATATTCGTTTGGACGGAAAATTGGTGATTAAAAATTCGTACCAACGCGATTTGCAATTGGAACACAACAACACTTTAGAGTTGATTCCACAAGTGATGACTAATGATGCTGATGAATTTTTGTTTGTGGTGAAATACATTCAAGAATTGGGTTACAAGGAACTGAATTGGAATTTAGGTTGTCCTTATCCCATGGTAACTAAAAAAGGAATGGGTTCTGGTTTAATTTGTGAACCGACAAAAATTGACCATATTTTAAATCGTGTACACAATGAAACTGACGTAATTGTTTCTATGAAAATGCGAATGGGTTACGAAAATCCAGAAGAGATTTTAGATGTTTTTCCGATTTTAGATAAATATCCTTTGAAAAATATTGCTATTCATGCTCGTATTGGCAAGCAATTGTATAAAGGTGGTGTCAATTTAGAAGCTTTTCAACGTTGTACTGAAAACACCAAACACAAATTGTATTATAATGGTGATATTACTTCTGTGGCCAAGTATAAAGAAATGCAAGAACGTTTTCCTAGTATTGATCATTTTATGATTGGTCGTGGCTTAATTGCTGATCCTTTTTTACCAAGCATGATAAAAAATGAAACAACCGAATATCCAAAAGACAGATGGAACATTTTTAACGAATTCCACGATACGATTTACCAAGAATATGATGCAGCACTTTCTGGACCAACTCCAATAAAAATGAAAATGTTAGGTTTTTGGGACTACTTTTCGACTTCGTTTTCCAACCCACAAAAGACTTTTAAAAAGATTAAAAAAGCCCAAAGCCCAAAAGCTTACCAAGAAGCTGTTAAGGAGATTTTTAATGGTGAGAAGTAGTTTGTGAGGTTTTTATTAGGGTTTGGTTATTTTTGTTATATTTGAAAATTATGATAATAAATGATTTTTGTAAATAATTCAAGAGATAATAAAAATGGAAAAAATAAATAAAGAAATAATTTTAAAAGCAATTCAAGAATCTGATTATATATTATTTTCAAGTCATAATAAACTATGCCTTCCAATTATTAAAAGAATTTACAAAAAAATGAACAATGGAATTAAGTTTGATGATATAAAAGTTTGTGATAAATTAATTATTGACGGTCACCACAGATATATAAGTTCATTATTGTCTAAAATGAAACTTGAAGAAATTAAATCTTCAAAAACAAGTGCTACAAATGAATATGATTGGTCTCTTGTTGAATTTGTTGAAGAAGAATGGGATACGGAAGATAAAATACTACGTTTGAATGAATTAGACGCACTTTACAACAATATTTCTTTAGAAAAAGTAATTGAAATAACAAAATAATTATTGTACTTTTGTATTATGTTATTATATTTAGACATAGATGGTGTAATGGTACCTGCAAATTCTTGGAGAAAACCTGAAATTTTAGAAGATGGTTTTCCAGAATTTAGTATAAACGCAGTTAAGTCACTTGATAGAATTATTTCTACATCAAGTGCAAATATTGTATTGACTACTTCTCATAAATATAAATACACTTTAAAAGAATGGAATAACATTTTTAATCGAAGAAATATTAAAGTTAATAAAATAACTAGGCTTCCTAAAAATGTAAATCACTTAAACAGAAAAGAAGAACTTATAAATTGGTTTAGTTCAAAAAAAATAAACGAAAAATTTATCATTATTGATGATGACAAATCTTTAAATGGATTACCTGATTTTTTAAAAGACAAATTAATCCAAACTAGTGGTTCGGTTGGTTTAACAGAATATTTGGCAGAAGAAGCTTTGGATATTATTAATAATTTAGAATACAAATTAGTGAAATAAAAATATCTCTTTAGAATTATACTAAAGGGATATATTTTTATAGAACATATTCTATAATACTACCAAAAAAACCTACCTAGTAAAAACCAAAAAATTCCCTTTACTCAAATTCCCATCAAAAGCATAACCTTCGTAATTGAATCCTTTTAATTATTTTTAAAGTTACTTTCAAATAAAAAAACTAATTTTAAACCTTTTTCAATAGTAGTAGTCTAACTACCAATACTAAATCTTTAAAAATGAGAACTCTAAAATTATTTTTATTGCTATTACTTTCATCACTTATTGGATGTAGTAAAGACGATGATTCTACAACACCTACTCAAGAAGAAGCTATGTATTTCCCTTCGAATACTAATTCGAATTGGGAAACAACATCAAGTACAAGTTTGGGTTGGAACCAAAGTCAAATTCAATCTTTAAAAGATTATCTGTTTCAAAAAAACACGAAATCGTTTATGATTCTTGTCAATGGAAGAATTGTAATGGAAGAATATTTTGATGGACATACCCAAGATGCTACTTGGCAATGGAACAGTGCAGGAAAAACACTAGTTTCAGAGACAACAGGAATTGCTCAACAAGAAGGTTTGCTTGATGTCAACAACAAAGTTTCTCAATATATTGGCAACGGTTGGACTAATGCTCCTCAAGCCAAAGAAGATTTAATTAAAGTTAGTCATGTGTTAACCATGTCTTCTGGACTTACTGATACGCAACTTGTAATTCCATCTAACTTAACGTATTTAGAAGATGCAGGAAATCGATGGTCTTATAGCAATGTTTTTCAAAAATTAATGGATGTTGTTGCTGCTTCAAGTAATCAAGATTTTGAATCTTATTTCAATACCAAATTAAAAAACAAAATTGGAATGGAAGGTTTTTGGAATAATGGCGTTATTTTTAAAATTTACCATAGCAATACCCGAAGTATGGCAAGATTTGGTCTACTTTCTTTGAATAAAGGCAAATGGATGAATGAGCAAATTATAAACGAAAACTATTTTAATGCAAGTATTTCAACTTCACAAAACATAAATCCATCCTATGGTTATTTATGGTGGTTGAATGGAAAAAGCAGTTATATGGTTCCTAGTGATCAAACCGTTTTTCCTGGATTTTTAGTAGCAAATGCACCAGCAGATATGTATGCTGCAATGGGTGCTGAAGACCAACGTATTTATGTAATTCCAAGTAGAAAAATGGTTATTATTCGAATGGGAAATGCATCAGATCCAGCTAATCCTAATTTTGCACTTTCTGGATTTGACAATGCTCTTTGGGAAAAAATAAATGCTGTAATCAATTAAAAATTACCTAGTAAAACCAACGTATTTCCTTTCTCAAATTGGCATAAAAAGCAGTATCTCATATAATTGAATTACCTTATAATTCCATTCTGATTTAATGTTGCTTTTTCTTTAAATTCTAAAGTTTTCCAGTTGGTGTTTTTGATTCCTTCTAATTGAATTTTATTATTCATTCTATTAATTTTAAAGATAAAATCTGAATTTTCTATTTCGCTTTTCAAATTAATATTAATCATACCACTTTGATTGAAATAAATATCTTTTTTCTTGGTAAAAGCCATTACACTAAAAGTAAAACCTTTTACAGTTTCAACTTGTAACCTATTGTTTTTTATTTCAAATTTAGCTTCAAAATTAGATTCAGAATTTAAAACACAAAATGAAGACATTGTCACAAATAAAACGAATAACAAAAATACTTTTTTCATATGACACAATTTGAAATTAGACATTATCAAATTTATAGATTTATCTAGTAAAAACCAAAGTATTTCCTTTACTCAAATTCGCATCAAAAGCATAACCTTCGTAATTGAATCCTTTTAAATCTTCGATCGTTTCTGCATTGTTGTCGATTATATATCTTACCATTAATCCTCTTGCTTTTTTGGCGAAGAAACTAATCATTTTTAGTTTTCCGTCTTTGTAATCTTTGAATTCTGGTGTAATTACAGGAACTTTTAAGGTCTTGGTGTCAACTGCACTGAAATATTCATTACTGGCTAAATTTAAGAATAATTCATCTTTTTTTAATTCTTCATTTAAAGTTTTGGTGATTGTCTTTTTCCAAAATTCGTATAAGTTCTTTTTAGTTCCAATTTTTATCGATGTTCCCATTTCCAAACGATAAGCTTGCATTAAATCAAAAGGTTTCAACAAACCATACAATCCTGAAAGAATTCGTAGTTTATCTTGCAAATCATCCAATTTTTCTGTTGGAATAGTATAAGCATCCAAACCTGTATAAACATCACCATCAAAAGCAAAAATAGCTGGTCGAGCATTTTCGGTTGTAAATGGAATTTCCCAAACCTGATTGCGTTCCCAATTCAAATTAGCCAACTTTTCAGAAATAGACATTAAATCCATTAACTGTTTTGGCTTTTGCTTTTTTAATGTTTTTTGAATGGTATTGGATTCCTTTAAAAATTGTGGTTCAGTATGCTTTTTTGTTGGCACTTCACTTTCAAAATTTAAAGACTTGGCTGGTGATATAACGATTTTCATAGACTAATTTTATTGAATTCAAATTTACAATTTCCTTTTCTAAAATCATATATGATAAAATGGATTATAGCGATTTTGGTATAAGGGAAATTTATAATTGTTACACAAAGTCTCTCAAAGGTTTTCACAGAGTTACTCTAAGTTTTTTTCAACCATGTAGAAATAATACTATATTTGATTTAAAGTAAAATTGTAAATGGAAATAATTTTAGATAATCAACTTGAATTCAGACAAAGAAAAAATTTATTAATATTAAATATTTCCTTATTACTTATTTTTTTTGGACTTTTTAAACTTGAAATTAGTCTAAAATTCATATTATTTCAAATACTATTTGGTTTTATTTTAAGTATTTTATTTTCATTATTGTGTTTAAAAAAAGGTCTATCAATCAAAAATAATTCATTATTTTACTGTTATTTCTTATTTAAATTTAAGTTATTTCACAAGAAAATAAATTTAGAAAACTTAACTGTTTTTACAATATTAAAATTTAATAAAAGTCTTGATTATGCTTATTATATTGGAATGTATAGAACTCCAACAAAGAGCATAGATCAATCTATGCAATATTCGTACAAATCATTTGAAATTCATTTATTAAATGAAAAACACACTTATAAAAAGAAAATAATTGCATTACAAAATGAAGAATTTAATGAATTAGCTATAAATTTTATTACAGAAAATTTAAAATTCAATTATGAAAATTATAGTCCAAACTTTAATTAATTAAAAATGCAAAAAAAATATAGAATAGGAGCTTTAGGAGCTTTAACTGATGAATATGAAAAAGTAATAATAGATTTTAAAAAAATGCTTTTGTCTATTTCTGACGCACAATTTATTAAAGTTTTGGATACAAATGAACCTTTAGATTTTCAATCGATAAGAAATATTACATTTCATGTTGTTCGTTCTGGTTATGTGTATTCTAATTACATTCGAAAATATTACAAGGAAGAAAGTATTGCTCCCGATTTTCAATTGGAAACTGTTGCACAAGCTATTGAAAATTTAGATTTGATGTTTGCTTATTCCGATGCTACTTTTGAAAATAAATGGCATTTTACCGATGATGATTTAATAAAAGTACGTATTACTACCTCTTGGACAACTTATGATTTAGAAGCTATTTGCGAGCACGCAATTGTTCATGTATTAAGACACAAGCGTCAAATTGAAAAAATATTTTTAAGCTAAAATTTAATTGTTAGTTAAATTATAATTTCATTTTGCTTTCTTATTATTTCATACATTTGCATTTTACAAAAAGTCATGATTAACCCATCAGCAAACGGTTGGATAAATAAGTTTTTCTCAGAAAATAAATCGAATTATAAAGAGTATAATAACGATTTGTTGGCTTTTTATCATGATGTAAGAACTTCTGGTTTTATTTATGGTCATGTGATTAGAATAAACCTCATTAATCTTTTAGACACAAAAGACCTTTCGAGTGATGAGATTACTAAATTAGCTTTACTGAACTCGCTTTTTTCAGTTTTTAAAATTGTTACCAAGTCAGATGATGAAAAAGATTTTGCAGAAAAAGCCATTGCATTTTATACTTTTCTGCATCAAAAAGGAAATATGCTATTCACTAAATCAAAACCTAATTTAGAAGAATGTATAGCTACAAGAATTCAAACTAACGAAAATATTTTTGCTCGTAATTTTTCACATATAATTACGAATGCCTTATTGTTTATGGATATTTTGGCATTTAAAAAATATTTGGAAACCTTTGAAAATCCTGTCAATTATTTAAAAAAAGTGGAAGAAAGTACCATTGTTTTGGTTTCAAATGCTTTATCTGTAAAGGAAAATCCATCACAATACGACAACCTTTTGGTTAAGCTATTTGAAAATTCATTACGTTATACTAAATTCTATAGAAAACAAGTAGAAGTTACTGATTTAGAACAATTTGAAAAATTCGATTCCATTATTGAAAAACTCTATTTATTGGATTTAGCCACTATGGCTATGTGGAGTGATGATGAATTAAGTTCTATAGAAAAAGATTATTTACTAAAGTTTTGTTCTGAATTGCATATTGAAGAAAATGAATATGTTATTAGTTTAAATAATATTGATACTTACATCAAACAATATCGAAATGAAATTCCGTATTTTAATTATTCAAATCCGGTTAAGCATTTTTATGAACAATCGAATAAAACGGTAACAAAACTAATTACGCGAAACGGAAAGCGTTTGACTAAAGAATTAAAAGAAAGTAAGGAGTTAGTCAGACTTTTAGCTAAATCAACTACTTCTGATTTGGACAAAGAAGAAAAAAAGAAAGTAAAAAAACAGTTACTTGATATTTGTAAAACAATACCTTCGTTAACTATCTTTTTACTTCCTGGTGGTGGATTGCTTTTACCAATTTTGATAAAATATATCCCAC
>NZ_CAXBFR010000091.1:0-11509 GCF_963975005.1 uncultured Flavobacterium sp. | reverse complement strand
TAGAACCATAAATAACGCCAAATTTAATATTGATAGAGATTTTGGATTTCAAGCGTATTATATCAATGAAAAAAAGAATAAATTTTCTTATAACATTAAAACGGCTGTTTCAACAGGTGAAGGTAGAAACTGGACCAAAACTTCTGATGATGGTGTTGCCTTAACAGGAAAATTTGAACTTTTTCCTTTTGGTTCTTTTAAGAAAAATGGTTACTATTTCGAAGGTGATATTGCTAGAGAAGAAACACCAAAATTATTGCTTTCTGGAGCTTACCATCAAAATAACAGAGCTGTTAGAACTCAAGGACAATTGGGTAGTGAATTATTTGCTCCAAGAACAATTCGTTCTATCTTTTTTGACGGATTAGTTAAGTATAATGGATGGAGTTTTATGACAGCATATATGCAAAGACATGCTAATGTATTAATAGCTTATAATCCACTAGATTTAACAGAATCTAATTATGTTTATGGTGGATTTGGAATGGATTATCAAATGAGTTATGTTTTTCCGTCTAATTATGAAATTATTGGAAGGTATTCAACCCAAAATATGGATAAAGAAATCGAAACTTATATTCCAAATACTAAACAATATAGTTTAGGTGTAACTAAATATATTTGGGAACATTCTCTTAAGTTACAAACAGAATTAACATATAATGAATTAGATTATTTTTCTGGAACGAATAAAAATAATTGGTATGCCCGTTTTCAAATCGAAATCGGAATTTAACTAATTTCTATGTTCGGATTTATAACCAAGAGTTCTTCTATAAAAGCAGCTTCATTTTGAGGTGAAATATAAATATCGTCATACTTATTATATGTCACAATTAAACCAACTTGACTCAAAGCTGGCTTCCAAACTGTTGGGACAAAAATACCATCATGATGTTTTATTTTTATGATGCTATTGATATCCATTTTTCCATAAAAAGGTCCTGATTGCCAATGAAGAAGGGTGTTTTTTATTTTATATTCAGTTTTTAAAATTATACTGGCTAATAACAAAAGAGATAATAAATTTATCCCAACAACTGCATAGAAACCACTGTTAATATCATTAATTAAAGCAGGAATTGTTGCACCAATTATGATGACAAATGTTATTGCAAAAACAAGATTTAGCCGTTTGCTTTTAGCTGATTTATAGACTTTCATAGCCTAATTATTAAAGGTTTAATTTCTTTTTAGAATCTTTAATCAATGCATCCTTATGTACTAAAACTGAAATAGCTTTCAAACGCATATAAGCTACGCTCATGTAAACAAATCCACCATTTGTGACCCTTTTTTCATCAGTACCCCAAGAGTTTTTTACTTTGTAAAATACATTTCCCTTTTGGTCTTTTACAGTTCCAACAATTTGCATTAAATGATCGTCTGTTGTATTATAATTTTCAAATTCAGCTTGACGGTATTCTTGAGTAATAGTTTTTTCTTCTATAATTTCAGCTAAACCAGTTTTCGTATCGTCTTCATTTTTTGGAATAAAAGCAACACCATATTTTGCAGAAAAAGTAGCTTCAGAAACATCACAATCTAAAGACAATGAATAACCTTTTGCCAAAGCATTATCAATATTTTCGATAAACTCATCTAAAGGTAAATTATACATGCTTCCATTAGAAAAATTATCAGGAATATTTAAGATAAAAGATTTGTAAAAAGGTTGGTGAGAAAACGAAGTTAAAGTTACATAATTTTCTGGTTTGATTTTAGTGAATTCAGCAAACGATTTTGGACTATATTTTTTTCCTTCAAAAGTGAATTCAGTTGGATTTTTACCTAAATATACATCTAAAACACTAGAAACAGCTTCTTTCCATTTTGGAGATAATTTTCTTCCAGGATTGTCAATATATACTTTTAACATCGCTTCTAAAACGAATTCTAATTCACTATGGTTGTGTTTTTTTTCATCTTCGGTTAAGCCAGAATATACATCAGCAGGAACTAAGCCAAAATCAGCCACACTATTCATCACATCATGTGCCAAACCACCTTGACTAAATTGGGCTTTTCCTTGACGCATTAAAAAATTAGCTGCTTTTTTTGGATATGTATTTCTAACTTGATACATTTCTGATAAATCAATTTGTTTTCCGGTCAGACGAATAATTTCTGACTCTAAGAAAGAAGAAGTAGAAAAACTCCAACAAGTACCAGTAATGTCTTGCGAAATAACCGGAGTAGTTTCAATGTCTATAACTGTTTGAAATTCATATATTTGAGCATTTGAAGTCAAAAAACCTAAACCAAGTAATAAAGCAATATATGTTTTTTTCATAATAGTAATTCATTTGAAGATGCAATATAATGTAAAAAATGGTTTATTTTTACGTGAAATTTCATTTTAACTTTAACTTGATTTTTTGGGATTACAGATTAAGAAATTAGAGTAATTAATATAATCTCTAAATTTGTACTTAAAATCATAACTAAATTTTTTAATACAACATGAGTCAAATCAATTGGAAAACCGCAAAAGAATTCGAAGATATAACCTATAAAAAATGTGATGGAGTTGCAAGAATTGCCTTCAACAGACCAGATGTGCGTAATGCATTTCGACCAAAAACAACACGCGAATTAATCGAAGCATTTTATGATGCACAAGAAGATACTTCAATTGGAGTAGTGTTACTCTCTGCTGAAGGACCAAGTTCTAAAGACGGAATTTATTCGTTTTGTAGTGGTGGTGATCAAAAAGCACGTGGACATCAAGGTTATGTTGGTGATGACGGTTATCACAGATTAAATATTTTAGAAGTGCAACGAATGATTCGCTTTATGCCAAAAGCAGTGATTTGCGTTGTTCCAGGTTGGGCAGTTGGTGGTGGACATTCACTTCATGTGGTTTGTGATTTGACTTTGGCGAGTAAAGAACACGCAATTTTCAAACAAACAGATGCAGATGTAACAAGTTTTGATGGTGGTTATGGTTCGGCTTATTTAGCTAAAATGGTCGGACAAAAAAGAGCAAGAGAAATTTTCTTTTTAGGAAGAAATTATTCAGCTCAAGATGCTTTTGAAATGGGAATGGTAAATGCAGTTATTCCACACGCAGAATTAGAAGATACAGCTTTTGAGTGGGCTCAAGAAATATTAGAAAAATCTCCAACATCCATAAAAATGTTAAAATTCGCCATGAATTTAACCGATGATGGAATGGTTGGACAACAAGTCTTTGCTGGAGAAGCTACTCGTTTAGCCTATATGACTGACGAAGCCAAAGAAGGAAGAGATGCTTTTTTGGAAAAACGTAAGCCTAATTTTGAAAAAAAATATTTGCCATAACATAATATAAATAGAATTGTCGTTCCTATTAGGCGACGGTTTATAAAAAAATCATTTTTCACGGAAAATAAATATGAAAAAAATAATCTTACTAACAGTGTTGTTGAATAGTTTTATATTAATTGCACAAGAAGAAAGCTCAAAACAAAAAAAAATGCAAGTAGGGCTTCATTATAGTGTTAATCTTTATACAAAAAGTAATATTTCAAAAGACTTTAATAATCTTGGTTTAGATGTTAGATATTTAATTAATTCAGATAGAACTATAAACCTACAAGGAGGAATAACAATTGATTATTTAAAGAATAATGATTATTTTTATAAAGAAAATATTTTTGTATTTAATCCGAATTTTGGATTAGAATTTAAACCAAGTACAAAAATTATTCCTTCAATATATTTTGGTTATGGAATTTTTAAAGATGAATTTAAATATTCACAATTAAACATTTATAACTCTAGTGATCCAAGATTTCAAAATGGTTCAGTAAAAGCTACTTTTTCTGGAATAACAATTAATCCAGGATTAAAAATGTATGTTTCAGAACAACTTTTCTTTGAATTAAGTTATAAATATTTTATGGTTAATTCTGATGTAAGCTACAGTAAAAAGTCTAATGTTCATACTGCAAATTTGGGTTTTGGACTTAATTTTTAAAATATGGAATTCAAAAACAATACTATAGACATTGCATCTTTACCAAAGTTTGAAGAAACAGCTTTAAACACTTTGCAAAAAGACTATTTTAAAGTCATGCTGATTCAATTTGGAATTGTCTTTGGACTACTTTTAATCGGAATTATAGCTCTTTACATTGTTTCCAATGAAGAATTAATACAAAATAAAATCATCTATTTTGGTATAGGTTGGCTGGTTTTGTTGGTTTTGAGTTTTCTATATTTAAAAATAAGTTTTGCTAAAAAAGGATTTGCTTTACGCGAACATGATGTTATTTTTAAATCAGGTGTAATTAGTGAAACGACTACAATAGTAACTAATAATAGAGTACAACATGTAGCTTTACATCAAGGAATGCTTTCTAGATATTTTGGATTAGCTTCAATAGAATTGTTCACTGCTGGAGGAAGTGCAAGTGATTTGAAAATAAATGGTTTGTTATTTGAAGATGCAAAAAAAATAAAAGAAAGTGTTTCGCTAAAAATTAATGAAATAGAAGCTGAGAGTATTAAAGAACAAATTATTGAGGAACAAATTCAACTTTCAGAAAACAATTTAAAAGAAGATTTAGATGAAATCTAACTTTGATTTTTCTATTCCTCAAAGACAATCCTTAATTGGGGTTGTTGTTTTGTTTGCGAACACGTTGCAAAAATCTGTTCGTGCACTTTGGCCTTTTATATTAATTGTTTTTTTTAAAAAAGAAGCTTACAGTGCTATTCAAGTTTATTTAGGAATTGCTGGTATAATTATATTTATTGCTATTATCGCATTTTTAAGATATTGGTTTTTTAAATTCTACATAGATTATAAGTTGGAAGAATTTGTTATCGAAAACGGAATTTTCAATAAAACCAAAACAACCATTCCTTTTCATAAAATTCAAAAAGTCACCATCGATCAAAGTTTAATTCAACGTGTTTTTAACGTTCATAAAGTAGAATTAGACACAGCAGGAAGTGATAAAAAAGAAGCTTCAATAAATGCTATTTCTCAAGAAATGGCTTTTGAGTTAAAAAAGCAGTTATTAGAAAATACAGAAAAAAACAGTCATCTAACAGAAGCTGTTTTAATTGCTGAAGAACAAGCAAAATCGTTTATCACAATTGGAATTCCAAGTCTTTTGAAAATTGGAATTACCGCTAACTACATCAAGAGTTTTGCGTATATATTTTTAGTTTTTACAACTATTTCTGATAACTTAAGGCAAATTGGTCGTGAAGATTTAATTGACGATAACCTCAATCAGTTAGAGCAAATCCCTATTGTAAGTTTAGTTCTTGGTTTTCTGGTTTTCATTTTTACTGCAATTATTGTAGTCAATTTATTTATCACAGTTATAAAGTATTTCAATTTCACGATCAAGAAAGATAAAAAGTCATTTGTGTTGACTTACGGATTATTAAATATTAAAAATACAATTATTAATCCAGAAAAAGTTCAAATCATTAAATTGACGCAAAACTTTTTTCAGAAAAAATTAGATGTAAATACTATAGAAATTCTTCAAGCTTCAAGCGATATGAAGCGTGCAAGTACAAAAGATAAAACAAAAATTCCAGGTTGTAATAAGTCAGAAAAAGAGGAAATCTTAAAACTACTTATTGGAAAATCACCACAACATCAAATAGCTTTATTTCCAAACATTAGAAAATTACTTTTAAATCTATTTTTTTTAATTCTAATTCCTGTTAGTATTGGGTTATTCATAAATTATTACATTGATAAATTTACCATTTACGAACTATTAGGTGTAATTTCTATTTATGTTTTGTTTATGGGAACGATTTTATATTTTTCTTATCGCAATTACCGATTATTTATTTCAGATGAATTTATTGTAAAACAAAGTGGTGCTTGGGATATTGATCATGAAATTGTAAAACCTTATAAAATTCAAGCCATTGAAACCCAACAATTCATTTGGCAAAAAATCACTAATATTGGTTCAGTTGTATTATACACTGCTGGTGGAAGAGTTTCTTTTTCAACATCAAATTATACTGAAATTAAAGAACAAGTTAATAAGTGGTTGTATCAAGTTGAGACTTCTAAAGCGAATTGGATGTGATAGTAATTTGAAACTAAAAAAAACAAATTGAAACAAAATAAACTAACAAGTATAATGAAAAACTGGATACAAGCGGCAAGATTACGAACATTACCATTATCACTTTCAGGAATAATTATAGGAAGCGCTTATGCTTATCATCAAGGATTTTATGATTATAGAATTCTTGGATTAGCGCTTTTAACTACGCTAGGACTTCAAATTTTATCTAACTATGCAAATGATTACGGCGACGGAATAAAAGGTACAGACGCAAACAGAATAGGAGAAAAGCGAATGGTTGCCGCTGGAGTTATTACGGCAAATCAAATGAAGAAAGCTGTAATTTTAACTGCTTCAATAACTTTAGTATTAGCTTTATTGTTAATTTATGTTGCATTCGGAAAAGAAAATTTTGCATTAAGCATGATTTTTATTCTTTTAGGAATTGGTTCAATTGGAGCAGCAATAAAATATACTGTTGGAAGTAATGCTTATGGTTATAATGGTTTAGGTGATTTATTTGTTTTTATCTTTTTTGGATTAGTTTCAGTTTTAGGTTCTAATTTTCTATATACTCATTTTTTAGATTGGAAATTAGTTTTACCAGCAGCTACGATTGGTTTATTGAGTGTAGCAGTTCTAAATCTTAACAACATGAGAGATATAGAAAATGATAGAATAGCCGGAAAAAGAACATTAGTAGTCAAAATGGGATTAGAAAATGCTAAAATTTATCATTTTTCATTATTCATAGTTAGTTTGATTCTAATGTTGGCTTTTTCGAAAATCATAAAAATGACTTCAATTCCAATCTTAATTGTTAATATATTGTTCATCAAACATGTAGATACTGTCAAAAAAGCAAAAGAATATAAAGACTTTGATCCTGAGCTTAAAAAAGTTGCTTTAGGGACTTTTGTTTTGAGTTTATTAGTTGGACTTAGTTTAATATATTTGTCAAAAATAACGTTCTAATTTCTTTATATCATTTATGAAAAAAATACTTTGCCTTGCTTTACTATTTTCAATTAATCTAGTAAAATCTCAAGTAACAACTCAATTAAAAGTTACAGAAAGTCCAGAATTTAAAGATGAAATTTCTGTGGATGGTGTTTTGGCTATTCATACTACAGAAAATGGAAAAACGGGTTTGGTTAGAGCCAATAAAAACAATTTTCTTTTAGATGTTTTTGATGCTAAATTGAATAAAGTATTCTCAAAAAGGGTAGAGAGTAGTAAAAAAGAAAGTTTTGATGGCTATGTGAGTTATGAAAACGAAATTAAATACAGAACGGTTTTGTCACCAAGCAAAAGAGAGCGAATTGTTTATTGTAATACTTTCAATATTGAGAGTAAAACCTATTCTCAAAAAGAACTTTTTAAAGCTAATGTAGAAAAAGGAGGTTTGTTTACAGGTAGAAATAAAAGAGGAACTAATGTCTCCATTTCACCAAACGGTAAATATATTGCCATTGCAACAGACAACATTAAAAAGAATTTAAACTCTTATAAAATTCATGTTTTTGATTCAGAAACTTTAAAATTAGTATTTGAAAAAACTTATCAAGAAGACGAAGAAAATTATTTCGAACCAAATGATTTATTTGTAGATGATGAGGCTAATGTTTTTGCTTTAGGAAAATTATTTATCAGTGGAAAGTCAAAGAAAAAAGATGGTGATGCTAATTATGATTTTGTATTAAATAAAATTTCAAAAGCAAACAATCAAAACCTTAAAATTAGTTTAGAAAGCGGTAATTTTATTTCTTCATTAGCGATTAATTATTATGAAAACCAATTAAGTTTAGTCGGATTTTATTCTAATGAAAGAGAAGGAAATATAAAAGGAGGTTGTAATTTCATCATCAATGCAAACTCTTTATCAATAACTGCAAAGAAAAATTCAGAACTTCCAAAAGATGTTTATGAAGATTTATATGGTGATGCAAAAGCAGAACGACATGATAAAAAGAAAAAAGAACTAAACTCTTTTTATGTTGATTATGTGGTTAGAGATAATATAGGAAATACCTTTGTGTTAGCGGAGGAGTTTTATGTAACGCAAACCTATGTAGCAACAGGAATGAATGGTGCAGGTTATTGGACTACAACATATCATTATGATGATATTTTAATTTTAAAATTTGATAAAAGTGGTGAAATAAGTTGGGGAAGAAGTATTTTTAAAAGAGCAACAGTTCCTTCTTATAATGCTTTTTTAAAAGATGATAAATTACACGTAATATTAAATTCAGGTAAAAATTTAACTGAAAAAAGCGATGGAAGAACCAAAGTTTCGAAAGGTTGGTTTGAATCTTCTGCTTTATATGACTTTACTTATTCTCCCGATGGAAAAGTTGAGTACAATAAAATTCAAGACAATAAAGGAAATACGTATTATTTGCCTTTTTATGGGACTTACAATTTAGATAAATTCATCATGATGAGTGATGGTGGAAGAAAAAAACAATTTATGATACTTCAATAATTTAAATATATACATTATGAAAATTACATTTTACGGACATGCTTGTTTAGGAATCGAAATAGAAGACATAAACATTATTGTGGATCCATTTATTACAGGAAACCTAAAAGCATCGCATATCGACATTAACACATTAAAAGCAGATTATATTTTATTGACTCACGCCCATCAAGATCATGTTTTAGATGTTGAGGCAATTGCTAAAAGAACAGATGCTGTAATTGTTTCTAATTACGAAATAGCAACTTATTACGGAAACAAAGGATTTCAATTTCATCCAATGAATCACGGTGGAAGTTGGGATTTTGAATTTGGAGTGGTGAAATATGTCAATGCAATACATACTTCATCATTTGCAGATGGAACTTATGGTGGTCAACCAGGTGGATTTGTAATCGAAGGAGAAAGAAAAAACATCTACATTGCTGGAGATACTGCTTTATCAATGGATATGAAGTTAATTCCAATGCGAACCAAACTTGATTTAGCCATTTTACCAATTGGTAGTAATTTCACTATGGATGTAGAAGATGCAATTTTTGCTTCAGATTTTGTGGAATGTGATAAAGTTTTAGGATATCATTACGATACTTTTGGTTATATAGAAATTAATCACGAAGAAGCAAAACGTAAATTCTTCGAAAAAGATAAAGATTTAATGTTGTTAGCGATTGGAGAATCAATTGAATTGTAAATTTATGATTTTCAGTTCAAAATAAATAATTGTCGTTTGGCTTTAGCCAACAGAAATTAAAGAAAAAATAAATATTAGGGCACACAAATTGCTATTATAAGGCAAAAATTATACATGAAAAAAATAGTGCTAGTAGCAATCTTGTTTTGTTTTAAAACATTTGCTCAAAAAGACGGTTATTGGGACAAAGAGAGAGCTACTTCAAAAGAAGTCACGCTTTCTGCTGGAAAAAGAACGCTTCTTAAATCTGAAGATTTACCTGTAGGAACAACCGAATTTATTTATAGAATTACAGTTTTAGACGAAAATCAGAAATTGAGTAGTAGTTTGGTTTCGGTCTTAAAAGCAATTCCGGATCCATCGGGCATTAGTCAAGGTGCTGCAGGAGCAATTCATTTAACATCAACAATTGCAGGTAGCGATAAATGTACTTATGCTTTGTTTTCATCAGCTGATGCTGCAAATTTATTTTTAAAAGAAGCTAAATTGGATGGTGCTTGCTTAACTGATAAAGAAAAAGTAAATAAAGTTGCTCGTTTGGTTTCAACAAGTTCAACTTGCTTGACTAATATTCCGTACTTATGGTTCGGAATTGAAAGTCAAAATTGGGTAATGAACCAAAAAATAGTTTTAGAAGTTGTGCCTTGGGTTGATTATAATGCCAGTAGAGGTTGGACAAATGAGACTAAAAATGAAATTGTAGAATTAGCAAAAAAGTCAGAAGGAGCTAATTTCCTATCCAATAAAAACACATTTTTAGCTACTTTTTTAGAATTAGTTTCAACAAAATATAAGTATAGTGAATTCAAACAAATGATTCCTATTGAAAGGAATAAAATGGTTGAAACTATTTCTGATGAAAGCATTGTAAAATCTGGAAATACAATTAACTTTTTAAAAGAGTATAATCTTCATTTAAGAAGACTTTCCTTAACAAAAACTGAAGATGCTATTAAATTACTACATCAAATAATTGAGGAAAGAAAGCTAGGAAAAGAAAATGAATGCGATTTATTAGGATCTTTGTACTTAAGAACAAAACAATATCAAAAAGCAGAAGATTGGATTTTAAAAGCTATAAACTTAAATAAAAACGAAATAAAATTTCAATTGCATTTGGCACATGTTTATTTAGTGACAGATAGATATACTGAAGCAAAAGAAATTCACAAAAAATACAAAGATCAAAATATAGGAGTGTCTACAAGTTGGATAAATGCAACGAAACAAGATTTTGAAAACATGGAAAAGGAAGGTTTACCTTCAAATGATTTTAAAAAGATTTTGAGGTTATTAGATTAATTTAATTTCTCAGTGTTCAGATTTCAGAAATTTAGCAAATAAGATTGAAAGCAATCTATTTAAACTATTTAAAGCAAAGCGACTTTTCACAAAAAAAAAGCTCTACGAAAACTTTGTGTAACAAAAATATGAAAGCAACTTACAAAAAATACATTTTAAACTTTAAACGACCAAGTGGAACTTCAAGAGGAGTTTTAACCGAGAAAGAAACTTGGTTTATACTTTTAGAAGAAAACGGAAAAATTGGAGTAGGAGAGTGTGGAATTTTAAGAACGTTATCCATTGATGATCGACCAGATTATGAAGAGAAATTAAAATGGGTTTGTGATAATATTTATTTAGGAAAAAATAAACTTTGGGAAGCACTTTTAGAATTTCCATCGATACAATTTGGAATCGAAATGGCTTTCCTTTCTTTGGTTTCAAAAACACCTTTTGAGTTGTTTGAATCTGAGTTTACTGCTGGACAAAAAAGTATGTTGATTAACGGCTTAGTTTGGATGGGTGAAGAGTCTTTTATGAAGCAGCAAATTGAAGAAAAATTAGCACAAGGTTTTACCTGTATAAAATTGAAAATTGGAGCTATTGATTTTGATAAAGAATTGGGTTTATTACGTTTTATTAGACAACATTTTGATGAAAAAACTATTGAAATACGCGTTGATGCTAACGGTGCTTTTAGTTCAAATGATGCTTTATATAAATTAGAGCAATTAGCTGGTTATAAATTACATAGCATAGAGCAACCTATTCAAAAAAACAATACTGACAGGATGGCAGAACTGTGTAAAATCACTCCTTTGCCTATTGCTTTAGATGAAGAGTTGATTGGTGTGTTTTTGCCTTCAGAAAAGGAAGCTTTGTTGCAAAAAATTATGCCTCAATACATCATTTTGAAGCCTAGTTTGGTAGGTGGTTTTAGAGGAACTTTAGAGTGGATTTCTATAGCTGAAAAGCTGGATATTAAATGGTGGATTACTTCTGCTTTAG
>NZ_CAXBFR010000090.1:0-11584 GCF_963975005.1 uncultured Flavobacterium sp. | reverse complement strand
AAAAATCATTTGAAGGAGCCGGTGGAAGAGTAGAAACGCAAACATCAAAAGTTGTTGTTTGTAAGGGTATTGAACCTGATGAATACACTCTAATATAATAAATTTCTCCTATTACTAAACTATTTGAAATACTTAGATTAGGATTACTACAAAGAACTTGAGTTAAATTATCGCAAGGGTTTGTTGCATCCGTTGAAGTATATAAAGCATGATTTAAATCTAAAGTACTACCAGAAATATTTTGAATGCTTACAAGGAGTTGTGTATGTGTAGCAGTAAACGAAAACCAAACATCATCATTAGTAGTTCCTACACATGAGTTTGCTTGTGAAGAACTTGTGGCTCCAAAAATAGTACTCGAAGCTATATTTGTACAAGTTCCGTCTGTATTAACAGTTAACGGTGTTGCGGTATTACAATTATCATTTGTAGGAACAGGAGGAGCTGCAATACAAGTTGTATTTAAAGTAAAAGTTCCTTGAGAACTTCCTAATCCATAAACATATATATAATATAAAGTGTTAGATGTTGTTGCTATTTGTACTTGAGATTGTAATCCACAAGAATCATCATTTCCAGTTACACAAGTAAATGCTCCACAACTACCTGTAAATAATTGAATTTTTGTGTCAAAACTAGAGCCACATAATGAAAATGTAACAATATCACCAGTACCCATATAAGAATACCAAACACCACCAGAACCAGAAGTCATTCCACATGTAGTAGTTGAAGCTCCTGTTGTTGTAGCACCAACAGTTGTTTCTGTGATTGTGCTTCCACACGTGATAGGAATTGCTGCTGAGCATAAATCATTTACTGCGGGACAAAATAATTGTGTTAAGGATGAACTATTTTTAAAACAATTAGCATCTTGTTGATTTTGTAAATTTACTGAAACATTAGTCCCATTTGCAAAAGGTCCAAATTGAATTTGACCTGTATTTGTTACTATTTGTGATGTTGAAACTGGAATTGTTGTTCCAGCGATTGAGCTTGCAGAACCCATATTCGTAACATTTGCTGTTACAAAAAAAGTATCTGTTCCACTAGTACAGTTAGACACAACAGCAAAACTAGCTGCCATATTTGTACAAGTATTTTCTGTTATTGTTAAATTATAAGAAATTGTTTGAGGTGCAGCCCAAGAAGAAATAACTACGTAATAAGATTGTCCAATAGTTGGAGTAAATGTGACTGAATCCGGTAGAGTATTTCCATTTCCAGAAGTGGTTCCAGTAACACAACTAACACCAATATTTGCACAAGAATTGTATACAAATAATCCAGACCAAGTTGAATTTGTTTGCGCCGAAATTGTTAAAGGATTTGCATTTGTTGGAGTGATTTTATAAAAGACATCATTTCCGTTTAAATAAGTTCCAGTAGTTCCACATCCTGAAGAACCAGGAGCTCCATCAATTAAATCTAAATAATTAGTTGTGTCATCTTGCGTACTATAGGGAATACTAGTTACAAGAATTGGATCTGTACATGTTGTTCCGATTTGGGCATATATTTGATTGACAAATAATGTTGCTATAAGAAACAGTTTAAGGGTAATTTTGTTCATGTTTTGTGGTTTTTTGGCTAGTTGATTGATTATCAAATATAAACAAAATATTTACTTAAAACTTAATTTGTAAAAAAAATCCTCAAAAATTATTTGAGGATTTTTATATTTTTAATACAAACTAGAATATTTACTAGGATTAGCTTCATTCATTATTTCATAAACTTTTTCGAAGACATCTTCAATACTTGGTTTCGAAAAGTAATCACCGTCGGTTCCGTAAGAAGGCCTATGTGGTTTAGCAGCTAATGTTTGTGGTTTGCTATCTAAATAATTGTAGGCCGATTGATTTTCTACAACTTCTTGTAAAATATAAGCACTTGCACCACCAGGAACATCTTCATCCACTACTAACAAACGATTTGTTTTTTGAATACTTTTTACAATATCATGATTCAAATCGAAAGGTAATAAAGATTGAACATCAATAATTTCAACATTAATATCGTGTTCTTGTAATTCTTTAGCAGCTTGTTCTATGATTCTTAATGTTGAACCATAAGAAACAATTGTAATATCTTTCCCTTCTCTAATAGTTTCTACAACTCCAATTGGTGTTGTGAATTCTCCAAGATTAGTTGGCATTTTTTCTTTTAAGCGATAGCCATTTAAACATTCAATTACTAAAGCTGGTTCGTCTGTTTGTAATAATGCGTTATAGAAACCTGCAGCTTTGGTCATGTTTCTTGGAACTAAAACGTGAATTCCACGAATAGCATTGATAATCATTCCCATTGGAGAACCTGAATGCCAAATCCCTTCTAATCTATGTCCACGTGTACGAATGATTAAAGGTGCTTTTTGTCTTCCTTTAGTTCTATATTGTAAGGTTGCTAAATCATCACTCATGATTTGAATAGCATATAATAAATAATCTAAATACTGAATTTCTGCAATTGGTCTTAAACCTCTCATGGCCATTCCAATTCCTTGTCCTAATATAGTGGCTTCACGAATTCCAGCATCTGAAACTCTGAATTCACCATATTTTTCTTGCATGCCTTCTAAACCTTGGTTCACATCACCAATATTTCCAGCATCTTCCCCAAAAACTAAGGTTTCAGGATATTTTGAGAAAATAGCATCAAAGTTATCTCTTATCACAACTCTTGCATCAACATCTTCTGCTGCTGCATCAAAAGTTGGTTTAATTTCATTTATCTTAGCAATAGCATCTTTTGAAGAAGAAAATAAGTGTGAACTAAATTTAGGTTGAATAGTTTCTTTATAGCTAAAAATCCAAGCTGATAAATTAGCTTTACTGTCTTCATTTTTTATTAAACGTAAAACTTTTCTAGCTGTTGAAAGCGTATCTTTTCGGATTGGTTCTTTTATGGAAGCCAAATCCGAAGCATATTTTTCAATAAAAACTTTGTTTGAACTTGTTGAAGCAATTGATTTTAACAATTCTACTAATTCATCACGTTCTGTTTTTATGGGGTTTAAGTAAGCGTTCCAAGCCGCTTTTTTACCTTCTAAAACTTCTTTTTTAATTGATTTTTCTAACTCTTCAATTTCTTCAGCTGTTGAAATCTTATTTTCAATTGACCATGTTTTCATTTTAGCTAAACAATCAAAATCAGCTTCCCAAGCCAAACGTTCAGCATTTTTATACCTTTCGTGACTTCCAGAAGTTGAATGTCCTTGAGGTTGTGTCAATTCTTGAACGTGAATTAAAACAGGAACATGCTGTTCTCTAGCAATTGTTGAAGCTTTTTGATAAGTTTCAATTAAAGCCGGATAATCCCAACCTTTAACTCTTAGTATTTCATAACCGTTAGTGTCTTTTTCTTTTTGGAATCCTTTTAAGATCTCTGAAATGTTTTCTTTTGTAGTTTGATATCTTGCGTGAACCGAAATTCCGTATTCGTCATCCCAAACACTCATTACCATAGGTACTTGAAGTACACCAGCTGCATTTATAGTTTCAAAAAACAAACCTTCAGAAGTAGAAGCATTTCCGATTGTTCCCCAAGCTACTTCGTTTCCGTTTATTGAAAAGTTAGTTTTATTGGTAATTCCGTTTACGTTTCTATATATTTTTGAAGCTTGTGCTAAACCTAACAAACGTGGCATTTGACCTGCAGTAGGTGAGATGTCTGCACTTGAATTTTTTTGTAACGTTAAGTTGTTCCAATTTCCGTTTTCATCTAAACTATGTGTAGCAAAATGGCCACCCATTTGACGACCAGCACTCATTGGATCATTTTCCAAATTCGTATGACCATATAAACCCGCAAAAAATTGTTCGATATTTAAAGCACCAATTGCCATCATAAAGGTTTGATCACGATAATATCCTGAACGGAAATCACCATTTTTAAACGCTTTTGCTAAGGCTAATTGTGGAACTTCTTTTCCGTCTCCAAAAATACCAAACTTAGCTTTTCCTGTTAATACTTCTTTTCTTCCAAGAAGACTACATTCTCTACTAGTAATAGCAATTTTTAAATCAGAAAGAACTTCTTGCTTAAAATCTTCAAATGAAATATTTTGTTTGGTTTTTGCTTCCATAAATTATACAATTGGGTTTGGTACAAATTTAATAAATTGAATGAATAATTTATGTTAAAAGCAATTGTTTTTTATGCTAAAAATAAATTATTCATAATATTTAGCTATTTTGTTGTAAATAAATAACTAAAAATCTAATAAAAATGATTTTTTTTCAAGAATAAGTATTAAAACCATTTTCTTGTAAAAAGTGAAATTAGTGTTTTTGGACTTAAAGTAACCACAAATCTTATTTTTTGACCATAATTATCTTGATTTAATTCAAATCCGTTTGATGATTGTACCGGAAAATATAATTCAAAATAATCGGGAACTAAATTTAAGCGAATTCCACTATCATAAATAAATTGTGTTTTGATGTATTTATTTTTAACTAAACCCACATCACTATAAACTTCAATCCAATTCCAAATATTAAAACTACCGTTTATAGTTGACATCCATTGATTTGCATATCTAGTGTCAAATTTAGATTTAAAACCTCCTTCGCCCATTACATATTGTTGACTGAATAAACCAGTTGATTCTGAACGGCCCAATAAATTATAATTGAACAAATAATCAGTTGGTCTGTCTACACCAAAGCTAAAGAAATCTGAATTAGTACTTCTATACATAAATGTACCTACATAAAAACGCAAATTAATTCTTCGATTATCTTCAAAGAGTTTCCTGTATTCAATTTCTGCAGCTATTTTTCCAAAAGAACTTGCAATTTGCAAATCAGTATGAAAGGAATAAAATTTTGTTATTTCTGACTGAATATTGTAATACTTTGCATTAAAAACAGAATAATTCTCTGTATTAACATCAGTTGTAAAATTTGATTTTTCTCGATCAACATAATATTGAGTTAATTGAATGTATTCATTTTTGTTGTATCTGAAATTATTATCTCTAAATCGAAATTGAATAGATGGAATAATTCTAGTATACAAAGCTTCTGGTGCGTAATGTGACATTGAAGCAGACATTGAATATCTAATATTATACAAACGGCCTTCACGAACATTTTGATTGACCATTGCTGAAATACCTCCAACAAATTTTTGTGTGTTAGAAGAATATTCGGGCGAAATATCAAAAGAAAAAGGTTTGTTTAAGAGCGAACGATTGTTTATTTTCATTCCAATCTTTATGCCATCATATAAATTATATTCAGCTGTTGGAACATAAAATACTTGATTGTAATAGGGATTTTCTAAATCTTTAAAGAAAGTAAATTTTAATGGTCTATGGTTAAAAATTAGGCCTTTTAATGAATACCAATTGTTTCTTAAATTATTTTCGGGGACTTCAGTTTTGTAGTTTAAAACTAATTTATCTATATTAGTTCTCGGAATTACAAAAGTCGTATCTGTTTTTATATTGGTAAGCCATTTTTTATATACAATAGTATCGTTACTTAATCCATATAAAGGAATTGGAACATTCGTTAACGTTTTGTTTTTTATAGAAATACTTATCGAATCTTTTTGTTTTTTAATGGATCCAAATTTATAATCAATCAAATCTCTTTTGTTAATTACTGTATCAAAAAACCAATCAATGTCTTTTTGTGTATTTTGATTTAAAATATATTCAAAATCATATCTTGATGTTTGTATGTCTTGATTCATTTTCAAAAACTCAACAATACTTTTTTGTACTATATTATTTTCTAAATAAGAATCTAAATAACGTAAACTCAATCCTGCTCTATATTTTCCAGCTATTTGTTCGTTGAATTTGATTAAAGAATTTTTATCACTGCCTATGGGTTGATCTAAGTTTTTTCTAACCATTAACAGATAAACATAATAAAATTGGTCATTAAAATCTGTACTTAGAATATTGTAGCCTTTTAGTAATTTAATTTTGGATAAACTACCCATCATTTTGAACTTTGGATAATAATAATCAATATAATTCATCAATATGTATTGTTGAATTCCTTCTTCAATCCAATGGTCTTTTCTGTGGTTAACTAGAATTTTTTCTTTTAATAAATTATTCAAATAAGTCTTTAAAAATCGTACTTCAAATATAAATTCATCTGGAAAAGGATTTATAAAAGAAGGCAATTGATTAACTCCATAAAAAGGATTTTTGTTATAATCATCGTTAGAAACAACAATTTTATTTTCTTTAGGATTTCCAATTTGAGTAGAGACATATTTAGTGATTTTATCAATAACTAAAGCTACTTCAATTTCAGATAAACGTTTGTCTTCAAAATTTGAAATTACTTCTACATTTTCATTTTTATAGCTTTTGAATGAAATGGCATCAATTGGTTCTAAAATTAAAGATACTGTTTGCCTGCTTTTTGCTATTAAGGTATGTTTTTTACTAGTTAAGTTTTCAAATATCACTTTTTGATTTAGGCTGCTAAAAACTTGGTAATTTTTAGGGAATTCAATATCAATTTTATAATCACTAACAGCATTTGAAATGTCATCTAAATTTTCATTGCTTTGGGTGATGAATTGTTTGTTTTCGTATCTTGGTATGGATAAAAACCAGTCCTTTAGATATATTTTGCCATTAGTATCAAACCCATATTTTGTAAACTTTTCATTTGGGATTTTTACGATATAATTAAAAAGAATTTTCTGCTTCGAATTGGGTAATATGGGTTTGTTTAAACAAACTTTTATGAGATCGACTCTTTCTTCAAAATTTTCCCAAACTACTTGATTGAAATTTTCATCTACAATAGAATTTATTTTGGTAAATCCTCTGTCTTCTTCTTTAGCTAAATGAAAGACTCTCGAAAATTCATCAGAAAATCGTTTTGCTAATGCAGAATTTTTTGATGAAAACGCATTGTTCCAGTCATTTAATAAAATTGAAGTTAAGGTATCACTAGTGTTGTTTGCATACAAAATTTCTTGTTGAATGAATAAAAGATGTTTTTCAGTATCAACTTTAACATTCAAATTTATGCTATGTTGAGCCCAAACGTTAGTTTGAAACAATAGCAGGATTAGTATGAAACGAAATAATTTCAAATTTTAGCAATTTTTTTGAATGTAAATATAGCAAAATCAATAGTTAAGAAACACTATATTCACGATATTTTTTAGGATAAATTGATATTAGCTTAACAATGATTTCTTTTCATTCATTATTAAAAAGCTATCTTTGAAAAAAAATATTATGTCTAAAAAAATACTCTTACTTTTTTCACTTTTCATTTCAAATTTTATTTTTTCACAAATAGTTATTAATGAGGTAGATGGAGATAATCCAAGTACTGATTATTATGAATTTGTAGAATTAAAATCAAGCACACCTAACTTGTCTCTTGATGGATATGTTTTGGTTTTTTATAACGCTGGAAGTTCAGCACCCTATTCAGGTTCACAAAGTTATTACACTTTTGATTTAGATGGTTATGTAACGGATATAAACGGAATTGTTCACGTTGGAAACAGTCAAGTCTCTCCAGCACCAGCAGGAAGTATTCCTAACAACACAATTCAAAATGGACCAGATGTTGTAGCTTTATATTTGGGGAGTGATACTGATTTTCCTTATCAAACAATTGCGACAAACACAAACTTAATTGATGCAGTGGCTTACACCAATAATGCTTCAAATTATCCTACAAATTTAATGACAATTTTAGGAATTACTATTTGTTCTGCTGATATTGAAACTACTACTTCAACTTCAAAATCTGTTCAAAGAAAAAATGATGGAACATATGAAGTAAAAATTCCAACTCCTGGAGCAAATAATGATGGTTCTGGAATTCCTATAACTAGAATAAACATTACTACATCTTTAACAGAGGTTGATGAAGCAAATAGTTTAACAATTACTTACACTGCAAATTTGCCAATCTCTGGTACAGATTTAAACTTTTCTTATGTATTAGATTTTGGAAATTTTAACTCAAGTGATTTTACGGGTGATTTAAATGTTACCATTCCTGTCGGACAAACAACTGTTGTAAAAACAATTCAATTGTTAGATGATGGTATTAATGAAGATGATGAAGTATTAAACATTTATGTTGATAGTGTGCCAACAGGTTATATGATGAATAGAAATAACGTTAAAGTTAGAGTTCACGATGCAAATTTCATTGTACAACCATGGGGAACGCCTTTGAATCCGACTTTTGGAATTGTATCAAGTACAGCACCAGCAGGATATTATAGTACTATTAATGGTTTATCTGGAACTACCTTGAAACAAGCTTTGCAAGATATTATTGCTAACCCAAGTGTTGTACATGCTCAAAATTATGGTGATGTAGAAACAATATTAAAAGTTAGTGATATTAATCCTTTAAACAGTAGTCAAGTTTGGTTAATGTATGTGGAACAACCACGTTCAAAATTAGATTATCAAACAAGTAATTATAATATTGGGGTTTGGAATAGAGAACATATTTTTGCTCAATCTAGAGGTGGTTTTCAAGATGGAACTTCTTCAACTGCAGACGGAATTGATATTTGGTTGCCAACAAATGCAAATGATTTATTGACAGGTCACGGAGATGCACATCATATTAGAGCAGAAGATGGTTCAGAAAACAGTTTTCGTAGTAATAAAAATTTTGGAAATGTAAATACTTCTACAATGTATGCTGGACCAACAGGTACGCTAGGTTCATGGAAAGGTGATGTAGCAAGAGCATTAATGTATATGGATGTAAGGTATAATGCTTTAAATGTTGTTAATGGTGATGTTTCTGAATCACCAACAGGTTATATTGGAGATTTGGCTACATTGTTGCAATGGCACCAACAAGATCCACCAGATGATTTTGAAATGAATAGAAATAATTATATTTATACGTGGCAAATTAATAGAAATCCATTTATTGATAACCCAGATTTAGCGAGTTATATTTTTGGAAGTAATATTGGGCAAACATATACTTTAGGAAATGAGAATTTTGAAGCTTCAAAAGTTGTGGTTTATCCAAATCCAACTACAGACTATATTATAATTGCTGGAATTGAATCTGAAGCTAAAGCTGAAGTTTTTTCAATTACTGGACAAATGATTAAAGAAGTTAAATTTACAAATGAAGTTACACTTTCATTAAGTGGTGTAACTGCTGGAGTTTATTTGGTTAAGATTTCTAACGAAAATTCAAGCATTACTAAAAAGATTATTGTCAGATAGTTTTTGAGAAATAAATTATAAAAAAAGTCCTTCGTTTTGAAGGACTTTTTTTGTTTTATTAAAAGTTAGGAGATAAGTTGTATTTCTTGTAGAAACTATCTAAAGCTTCTAAAACTTGGTCTTCATTATCTACAATTTTAATTAAATTTAAATCATCTGGACTAACTGTTTTATACTTTTCAATCAAAGTAGACTTCACCCAATCAATTAATCCTGACCAAAATTCTGTACCCACTAAAATTATTGGAAACTTTGCGATTTTCTTAGTTTGAATTAAAGTAATTGCTTCGAACAATTCATCTAAAGTCCCAAATCCTCCAGGCATTACTACAAAACCTTGAGAGTATTTTACAAACATAACTTTCCTTACAAAGAAGTAATCAAAATTTAAGTTTTTATCTCTATCAATATAAGGATTAAAATGTTGTTCAAAAGGTAAATCAATATTTAAACCTACTGAAGTTCCTCCACCAAAATGGGCTCCTTTGTTTCCGGCTTCCATAATTCCTGGTCCACCACCAGTAATTACTCCATAACCACCTTTACTTATTTTGTAGGCAATTTTTTCGGCTAATAAATAACTTGGATCGTCTGATTTCGTTCTTGCTGAACCAAAAATAGAAACACATGGACCAATTCGTCCCATTGCTTCATATCCATTTACGAATTCGGACATAATCTTAAAAATGGCCCATGAATCGTTAGTTCTTATTTCGTTCCAAGTTTTCTGTTTTAATTGTTCTTGTATTCTTTGATCGTCATTTTCGTATTGATCTACTGACATATTCTTATTTTTATTATTAAACAAACAGGCTAAATTAATTCTTTTTTCAAGAATTGAGCCGTGTAACTTTTTTTATTTTTTACAATTTCCTCAGGAGTTCCTTTGGCTATAAGTTGTCCACCACCTTTTCCTCCTTCATAACCAATATCAATAACATAGTCAGCTAATTTCACTACATCTAAATTATGTTCGATAATTAAGACTGTATTTCCTCGTTCTACCAATTCATTCAAAACACCCATTAATACTCGAATATCTTCAAAATGCAATCCAGTTGTTGGTTCATCAAGAATATAAAATGTATTTCCGGTGTCTTTTTTAGATAACTCTGTAGCTAATTTGATTCGTTGTGCTTCACCTCCAGAAAGCGTTGTACTTTGTTGCCCTAATGTAATGTAACCTAATCCAACATCTTGAATGGTTTTAACTTTTCTATATATTTTTGGAATCAATTCAAAGAAAACTACAGCTTCATCAACAGTCATATTCAATACATCTGAAATTGACTTTCCTTTGTAACGAATTTCTAAAGTTTCTCTATTAAAACGTTTTCCTTGACATGTTTCACATTCTACATAAACATCAGGTAAGAAACTCATTTCTATAGTTCTAACCCCAGAACCTTCGCAGGTATCACATCTTCCACCTTTTACATTAAAACTAAAACGACCTGCTTTATAACCACGAATCATGGCTTCTGGTGTCATTGTGTATAGTTTTCTAATTTCAGAAAACACATCGGTATAAGTAGCTGGATTACTTCTTGGAGTTCTTCCAATCGGACTTTGGTCAATTTCAATAACTTTGTCAATATGTTCTAATCCTTCAATTTTTTTGTAAGGTTGTGGTTTTTTTACACCATTAAAAAAGTGAGCATTTAAAATAGGGTAAAGCGTTCCATTAATTAAAGTAGATTTTCCAGAACCTGAAACTCCAGTTACGCAAATCATTTGTCCTAATGGAAATTCAACCGTGACATTTTTTAAGTTATTTCCTGTTGCACCAGAAAGTTTTAGGATTTTCCCATTACCTTTTCTTCTTTCCGTTGGTACTTCTATTTTCATTTTACCACTCATGTATTGAGCAGTCATGGTATTTTCTTTTAATAATTCTTTTGGTGTTCCTTCACTAATAATTTTTCCACCAAATCTTCCTGCTTTTGGACCTATATCAATTACGTAGTCAGCACGTTCAATCATGTCTTTGTCGTGTTCAACAACAATAACAGAATTTCCAATATCACGTAAGTTCTCTAATGATTTTATCAGGCGTTCATTATCTCTTTGATGCAATCCAATACTTGGTTCATCTAAAATATATAAAACGCCAACCAATTGCGATCCAATTTGTGTAGCCAATCGAATTCGTTGCGCTTCACCACCAGAAAGCGATTTAGAACTTCTATTTATGGTCAAATAATTTAGACCAACATCTAATAAAAATTGCAAACGCGATTCAATTTCTTTAATTACTTCAACAGCAATTGCATTTTGTTTTTCGGATAAATTTTCAGGTAATTTTTTGAACCAATCAAATAACTCATTGATATCCATGTGAACTAATTCACCTATGTTTTTATCGTTAAT
>NZ_CAXBFR010000089.1:0-11647 GCF_963975005.1 uncultured Flavobacterium sp. | reverse complement strand
TGTTTTGTAATAATATAATTTTCAAAACGTTTATTTTTTATGTAAGAAAGATTAACTGAGAGAGGGTTTTATTTAAATACATATGAAAAAAAAATTAGTAGAATATTCAAATGCTGCGGGATTTATTTATAAAGATTCTATAAGTATAAATGACGCAGGTAATCCTCAAATTGAAGTAGAAAAAAATAACATAAAAAATCGAACCATTTTAAAAAAAATGAAAATTATAACAATTTTGCTTTTAGGATTAATTGGTTCTGCTTCGTTGTTCTTTACGCATGAATATGATAATTTTTATTTTTTTTTCATTCCATTTATTGTTATATTAACATTTAGTAACAAGTATAAACTGTATAAGTATGTTTTAATGCTTGAATTAATGGACGGTAAAACTATCAAAATTGACATTAAGAAAAGTCAGAAAGAAGATTATAAAAGATTAATTCATAGAATATAATCTACAAAGTAACTAATAATTTAAGTTACAAAGTAACTAAGTAGCAAAGTTCACAAAAAAGGTTACCCACAATCTTGTTCTCCTGACCAAGGAAGGAACCCACAAGAAATTAAATTATAAAAATTACTTTAATTTCTTTACCCGAGCATGAAAGTGCGAACAGACGAAGTAATCTGTGTTCCAATTTTAGCGATTAGGAGAAAGGCAGAATTTAGGTTGCAGTATAAAGTCATAAGTAAAAATCCTTGACCATCCACGTTTGCCGCAGTCAATCCGTTTCATCCGCGTTCTAACAGAAGCAAGAAGCAAGAAGCAAGATGAAAGAAGCAAGAAGCATCTATGTAAACCTATCTAAAGTGCAAATTCCAGCCATATTGACCACCTAATTCCAGTTTAAAGTGACCACCTAATTCCAGCTCAAAGTGACCATGCAATTCCAGTTGAAATTGACCACCCTGATTTTCATTAAAAAACTACTTTTTTCTGCTGTTATAATTTATTCAAATATAGTTAAAAAATTATACGTTGTTATTACTTCTTTTCTTCCTCATAGATTCTCCTAATAATTCAATTCTATGGGATTGATGTATGAGTCTATCCAAAATTGCATCGGCTATGGTTTTCTCCCCTATAATGTCGTACCAACCCTGAACGGGTATTTTGAGAAGTAACGATGATAGAACCGTTATTATGACGGTCTTCAATTATTTCCAGGAGTGTAATTCGGTTTTGACCATCTAGTGCCTGAAGCCCAAAATCATCTAAAATAAGCACGTCTTGGCGTTCTAATTTAGCCAGTTCTTTTAAATAGGAGCCGTCTGCTTTGGCTATTTTGAGTTTAGCAAATAGCTTTGAGGTATTAAAATAGCTTACTTTAAACCCTTCAATACAAGCCTGATATCCTAGTGCGGTTCCTAAAAAAATTTTGCCAACACCAGTGCTTCCAGTGATTAACACGTTTTGGTTTTTGGTTACAAACTCACAGTCGGCTAATCGCAGGATTTGCGTACGGTCCAAATTACGAGACACTTCAAAGTTGAGGCTTTCGATATTGGATTTGTAATGGAACCGTGCGTTTTTAATACTTCGCTCAATACGTCTGTTGTGCCTTTCGTCCCATTCCGAGTCGATGAGCATGGATATAAACTGATCAATGGTGTAATGATCGGTTTTACCGCTTTCAATGGCAGTTTTAAAAGCATTGTGCATGCCGTTGAGCTTCATTTGTTTCATTTTTGTTACTGTTGCTTCATTCATAATTAATTGATTTTAAATTTATTTAAAGTAATTTTTCCCTCTGATATTATCGTGCTGAGGCAATTCTAAATCGGTTTCTGATTCGATATCAATTCTATCTAAATTGTTTTCCAAAATGTTTTGGATGGCCTTATAATTATATACTTTGTAATCTAATGCCCCTTTTACAGGCTTTGATCAAGCGTTGCTTTCCGACCTTCTTTTCAAAAGATAAGATTCCTAAGCAAGATTTATACGCTTGTTCAGGGTGGTTTTTGCTGTCGATTATTTTCAAGATAAATTCTCCTACACTAGGATCAATTCCACTTGCCCAATCTAAAAAACGTGAAGCACTCCAATCGGCTACAAACTGATGGGTACTGCCATGTGGTCTGGATTAGTCGTATAAACGTAAGGCTTATAATGCCTTGGATGTGTGGCAATACGATTGTATTTATAATAGATTTCAACGGTGGATTTGGTGTAAAGTAGTTTGACTTTTTTACGCAAATATTGATAGGGTACACTGTAATAGCTTTTGTCTAAACTCAACAATACATGGCCGTTTTGCATTACCGTAGCAAAGGATTGGTACTTAATCTCGAAGCGTTCCTGAGGAAGTGGGTTTAATTCTTTTTTCTCATCTTCGGTAAATAATTCCAATCGGGAGTACGGACGGGCAGTAAGTTTCCTTTTGTTATGTACATCCAGAAGGTTCCAGATTTGCTCATTAAGTTGATTAAGACTAAAGAATTTTTGTTCTCTTAAATGTACATAAATCCTTCTGTACAATATCTTTACAGCACCTTCCACTAACGACTTATCTCTTGGTTTGTAAGCTCTGGCAGGCAATAGGGTGGTTTGATAATGTTCTGCAAAGTCGGCTAAAGTTTCGTTGATGGTAGGTTCAAAACGACTGCTTTTTATCACAGCCGATTTTAGATTGTCGGGAACAATGGCTGCTGGGGTGCCTCCAAAAAACCGAATCGCATTCTCTACAGAAGTTACAAAATCTTCTTTTTGTTGGCTCATCGAGGCTTCAGCATAAGTGTACTGACTGGCTCCTAAAATAGCCACAAAGAACTGTACTTCTTTAATTTCACCGGTATCTTCATCGATTATAGAAAGTGTTTTTCCAGCATAATCCACATACATTTTATCACCTGCCTTGTGGTTCATGTGCATCACGGGATTTACGCGATTACTCCAGTTCTTGAAGTGATACCTGAACTGAGAGCTTTTTAAACCATCGGGATTTTCTTTATAATATTCTTCCCAAAGGTGTTGTACCGTGACTCCAACTTTCTTGAGGTCACGTTCCATTTTGGGAAAATAGGAA
The DNA here is from genome assembly GCF_963975005.1 of uncultured Flavobacterium sp. GTDB lineage: Bacteria > Bacteroidota > Bacteroidia > Flavobacteriales > Flavobacteriaceae > Flavobacterium. The sequence continues at coordinate 8,615 of NZ_CAXBFR010000089.1, read as the reverse complement.
TGGAGTTTTTCCAGTGTAGGATTGGCAGATTCCAATGTAGATTGCGAAAATAAATCTTCTAAATCAGCATCCGTTTTCTGTTCAATGTCTTCCAGATTTAATCCCAAAGCATCAAATAAGGCAATATATTTCTTAACGGTATTTCTGGAAAGCGAGAGATAATTGCTAATAAAGAGTTTACTCTTACCGCTGCAATGGAATTTTAATGCTTTTCTAATTTTACTCATGTCTGTTAATTTGTTAGCCATAAATTCGTCGTTTTTTAAACGAATTTATGGGTTAACAACATGAAAAAAGTAGTCGTTTTTTAGGGGGTCACTTTCAACTGGAATCAGGTGGTCAGTTTGCTCCGGAATTGGGTGGTCAATTTCAACCGGAACAAGTGGTCAATTTGCACTGGAATTGGGTGGTCAATTTGACCGTTTTTTCCACTTTGGTAACGATTGCAATGTTATGGCTGAAATCTTAATTACTCGCTATGAGCATTTTATTGAAAACAAATCCATAACGCACATTACTACAAATTTATCAGCTTCAGAAATTGAAAAACTATACGGGAACAGATTGCGTTCCAGAATGAGAAATATGTTTAATGTAATTTCATTTAATACCAACTCAAAGGATAAAAGATAGTATAATAAATCATATACAGAATTTAGTAAAGATATACTGAGTAACTAAAATCAAATAAATATTAAACATAAAATATATACCAAAGTGTATGTCAAAAATTAGTATTTAATAGATTTTAACATATTTTGTTTATAAATAGTAGCCTAAATGCGGTTTCCCGTAATTTCTTTCGATTGCTTTTTTGTATTATTGTATTGAATATTTTTATCTGCTATTAAAAGTAGGTTTTGTAGTGGTATTTTAAAAAATATAATCAATCATAAAATTGAGAATTAATAATGAAGAAGATTGAAGTAGTTGCTGCAATAATATTTTATAAAGATGAAATTTTATGTGTTCAAAGACCAAAAAACAAGCTTGTTTATATTTCAGAGAAATTTGAGTTTCCTGGAGGAAAAATTGAACAGGGAGAAACACAAGAAGAAGCCTTAAAACGTGAATTAATAGAAGAATTGAATGTTCAAACAGATATAAAATCTTTCTTTACAACTGTAGTACATAAATATCCAGATTTTGAATTAACAATGCACAGTTATATTTGTGAAGTTAAAACCAAAGAGCTTACTTTAAATGAACATATAGCACAAGAATGGTTGAGTCTTAATGAAGTCAACAAACTTGATTGGGCAGCAGCAGATATTCCAATCGTTAATAAATTAATAATGAATGGATAAGTTAATTCAAATTTTTAATTCGAGTTTACAAACTGGTTATATTGATAAAAACGTTTTATCTGAAACAGTTTATCAGCCCGAGTTACTTATCAATCAAAAAAATCCACCCAAAAAAGTTCTGTCAACACTCTTGCACGAACTTGAAAATTGTAGTGAGTTTTATATCTCAGTAGCATTTGTTACAACGAGCGGAGTTGCTACAATAATTAATAAATTAAAAGAGCTTGAAAATTGCAATATAAAAGGCGAAATTTTAGTTTCTCAATACTTAAACTTCACACAACCTGAAGCTTTAAAAAGATTATCAAAATTCAAAAATATAGACTTGCGAATTGCAACTACAGGAAATGCACATGCAAAAGGTTACATTTTTAAAAATAAGGAACATTATAATCTAATTATTGGTAGTAGTAATCTAACTGCACAAGCTTTATCAACTAATAGAGAATGGAACTTGAAAGTTTCAGCATTAGATGAAAGTGGTATTGTTGATAATGTAATAAATGAATTTAAATCTGATTTTCAAAAAGCTACGAAAGTAACAACAGAATTTATTCTAGGATATGAAGAAATTTATCAAAAGCAATTCCTTCTAAACAAAATTAATACTCTTGAAAGTATAATTGAATCTGAAATAGTTATAACTCCTAATTCAATGCAAATCGAAGCATTGGAAAATTTAAAAAATTTAAGAAAAGATAAAAAAAATAAAGCTTTAATTATTTCTGCAACGGGAACTGGAAAAACTTATTTATCTGCTTTTGATGCAAAGGCTTTTAAGTCTAAAAAATTATTATTTGTAGTTCATAGATTAACCATTGCAAAAAATTCTTTAAAAACATTTCAAAAAGTTTTTGGAAAAAACAAAACAATGGGCTTGTATTCTGGTGAAAAAAGAGAATTAGAATGTGATTTTGTGTTTTCAACAATTCAGACAATCTCAAAAATATCACATCTTGAAAACTTTGCAAAAGATCATTTTGATTACATTATTATAGATGAAACACATAGATCTGGAGCAGATTCTTATTTGCGTTTAATAGATTATTTTGAACCAAAGTTTCTTTTAGGAATGACTGCAACTCCTGAAAGAACAGACGGTAATGACATCTTTCAATTATTTGACCATAATATTGCTTATGAAATCAGGTTAAATAGAGCGATGGAGGAAGAAATGCTTAGTTCATTTCATTATTACGGTGTAACGGATTTATTAATAGATGATAATGAAATTGATAATAAATCAGATTTCAATTTATTAGTTTCAAAAGAAAGAGTTAAAAGAATAATTGAGCAAGCAAAATTCTATGGAAGTGATAACGGAATAACGAGAGGATTAATCTTTTGTTCAAGAAAAAAAGAAGCAATTGAACTTTCAACTTTATTTAATTCAAATGGATTCAAAACAATTGCTCTAACCGTTGACAATTCAGAAGATGAAAGAGTAATAGCTATTGAAAAATTAGAATCGGATAACTTAAAAGATAGGCTTGATTATATTTTTACGGTTGATATTTTTAATGAAGGAATTGACATTCCTAAAATCAACCAAATTATTATGCTTCGACCTACAGAATCAGCAATTATTTTCATTCAGCAATTAGGAAGAGGATTAAGAAAAGTTGATGGAAAAAGCTATGTAACTGTTATTGATTTCATTGGAAATTACGAAAACAATTATCTTATCCCAATTGCATTATACGGAGATACCTCATATAATAAAGATTCTTTAAGAAAACTTATTACAGAAGGAAGCAGAATGATTCCAGGTGCTTCAACAATTAATTTTGATGAGATTACCAAAGAAAAAATATTTCAGTCCATTGATTCTGCAAACATGCAATTACTCTCTGACTTGAAGAAAGATTATAACCTTTTGAAATTTAAGCTTGGTAGAATTCCAATGATGATGGATTTTATAGAACATGGTTCTAGAGATCCTTACTTATATGTTAATTATTCCAATTCATATTACAATTTCGTTGTCAAAGTTGAAAAAGAATACAATTCAGATTTGAATAAAGAACATATAAAGCTATTAGAGTTATTTTCTAAAGAAATAAACAATTCAAAAAGAGTTGAAGAAAGCTATATTTTAAAACAGTTAATATTAAAAGGAGGGCTAAATATTTCTGAATTTAAGGATTCTATTCAAAACTTATATAGCTATATTACTAGTCAAGCTACAATTGATTCTTGTATTAGAAATATAAACTTTCTGTTTATTCGAAAAAACGAAAAAATTATATTCATAAGAAATAATTCTTTTCAACTGTATAATGAATTCCATGAAGAATTGAAAAATACTATTTTTAAAAATTTTCTTTTAGATACAATTAATTACTCTATTATAACATTTGACAAATTATTTAATAGAGAATACTATAAAAAAGGGCTAATTCTTTATAATAAGTATAGTCGAAAAGATGTTTGTAGACTATTGAACTGGGAAAAAGATGTTAGTAGTACTGTATATGGTTATAGAACTAATGATGAAATTACTCCTTGCTTTGTTACATATCATAAATCTGATGAAATAGAAAGTACAATTAATTATAATGACTATTTTATTAACCCATCCACATTTGCATGGGAATCAAGATCAAATAGGAAAGTTGAAAGTAATGAAATAAAAGGGGTTATAAATTCTAAACGTATTTTATTATTTGTTAAAAAAGAAGATGGGGAAGGAACGGATTTTTATTTCATGGGTGATATTACTATAATACCTGATTCAATAGAACAAAGTTATATGCAAGATTCTAAATTACCAGTTGTTCACTTTAAGTTTCATCTTGAACAACCAGTAATTGATAGTATGTATAAATATATAACAACGAATAAGAAAACAAAACTAATTGAAAATGTTCCTTTAGTAGAAAATGAGACTATTCAACTTGTAAATACAAATAATTCTAATAACCTTATTCCTCTTTATGACTTTTATGCAGCAGCAGGAACATTTAGTGAGATACAATCAGAAAAAGATTTTACTTTAATTGAAGGGCCAGAAAATACTAAAAGTGATTATTTTGCCTGTAGAATAGTTGGTGACTCAATGAACAGGGTAATACCAAATGGTTCAATTTGTTTGTTTAAACCAGATTCTGGAGGAAGTAGAAACGGTAAAATAGTATTGGTGGAAAATATAGATATTCAGGATACTGATTTCAACTCTGCTTTTACAATTAAGACTTATTCAAGTGAAAAAGTTATTACAGAAGAAGGTTGGGAACACAAGTTAATTGTTTTAAAACCAAATTCAACTGATACTACTTTTAAAGATATAGTTATAAATGAAGAGAACGGTTCACAAATGAGAGTTGTTGGTGAGTTTGTTTCCATTATTAGTAATTAATTTAAACAATGAAAATTCAATACTGCTCAGACCTTCATTTAGAGTTTCCAGAGAACAAAGAGTACATCTTAGACAATCCATTAAGTCCAGAGGCTGATATTCTAATTTTAGCTGGAGATATAATTCCTTTTGCGGTGTTAGACAAACACAATGATTTCTTGGATTATATTTCAAGAAACTTTAAAACGACTTTCTGGGTGCCTGGCAATCACGAATATTATTACCACAATTTGGAAAACAGCAGTGTATTAGATACAAAAATCAGAGAAAATATTTTTTTAGTAAACAATTGTGTCAAAGAAATTGAAGGTGTAAATTTTGTTTTTTCTACACTTTGGTCAAATATTTCAGAAGATAAGCGTTGGGTTATTCAGCAAGGGCTTTCAGATTTTAAAGTCATTAAGTATAAGGATAGAATATTTAATGTAGACGATTACAACACATTACATTTGGAAAGTATAGCATTTTTACAAAAAGCTTTTAAAGAAAAACCTAACAATAAAACAGTAGTAGTTTCTCATCATGCACCAACTTTTACTAATTATCCAGAAAAATATGCAAATAGTAAAATAAATGAAGCGTTTGCCTCAAACTTAAATGCATTAATAGAAGAAAATACAATTGATTATTGGGTATACGGTCACCACCATACTAACACAGCTAATTTTAAAATTGGAAATACACAGTTAGTAACCAATCAATTAGGATATATCAAATACAATGAGAATAAAGGGTTTAATGATAAAACGATTCTTCTAATAAAGTAAACCAATAAATATTACCTCAATATGTTGATATTTAGTATAATAAACCTATATTTGCACAATAAACCTATCTAGTTTATTATACTTTTTATTAGTTTATTATGGAAAAATTAAAAGAATACATCCAACAAATACTGGGAGAACAAATTGTTCTAAATCAACTTAAAGAGCAGGTTTTAAACAAATTACCTTTTATTTTTAAGAACAATTACACTTTTTATCATACAGAATTATTCAATCGCGAACTAATTTTAGTAGAATTTAATAAAAAGGACGTACTAAATGCTACTCAATTACGAAAACAGTTAGTCAGCATCGAAAAAGCCATTGACAAAAGAGTAATTATAATAATTGATGATATCACTGCAATAAATAGAAAAAGACTAATTGATCAAAAGATAAGTTTTATTATTCCAGGAAAACAAATGTACTTAACAGAATTATTAATTGACATTCAAGACTTTAATAAAGCGAAAGAGTTTCAAAAAGAATTTTTAATGTTGCCTTCAGCACAATTAATAGTTTTATATCACATACTACATAGAGAGGAAGATTTAAACCAATTCACTTTCAAAGAATTAGCAAAAAAATTCCAATATACACCAATGGGAATAACTAAAGCAATAGATAACTTAAAAAAGTTAGCAATTGTCAAGGTGGAAGGAACAAAAGAAAAAAATATAATATTCGAAAAAGACATTCAAAAACTTTGGAAAGATTGTGAACAACTAGTAGTAAACCCAATAATGAAAACAGTTTATGTTGATGAAAAACCTATGGGCTTATTAAAATCAAACACAACAGCATTAGAAGAATATAGCGACATGAATCCAAGTGCATTAGAATATTTTGCCATAGATAAAAAACAATTTTACAAATTAGAAAAAAGCAATCAATTAGTAAATCTAAACAATGAAAGTGGTAATTATGCACTAGAAGTTTGGAAATATAATCCAGTGCTAATTGCTAATGGAATTACTAAAAAAAACAATGTTGATCCATTGTCTTTATACTTAAGTTTAAAAGATGGGTTTATTGACGAAAGAACAGATATGGCATTAGATCAAATAATAGAAAAATATATATGGTAAGAGGTTTAGAAATATTCAGACAACATTTCAAAGATTTTGCAGATAATTACATTATTATTGGTGGAACAGCTTGTGATATCATTATTGATAGTGTAGGGCTAACTCCAAGAGCGACAAAAGATATAGACATAATTTTAGTAATTGAGGCATTAAGCCCTGAATTTGTAGCACACTTTTGGGAGTTCATAAAAACAGGAAATTATGAAGTAAAAGAAAAAAGTGACGAAGACAGAAAATACTATCGATTCCAAAAACCACAAGCAGAAGAATTTCCATTTCAAATTGAATTATTCTCAAGAATACCAGACTTGTTAGATTTAGAAGAAGGAACACATCTAACACCAATTCCTGTAGATACTGAAATCTCAAGTCTATCAGCTATTCTCATGGATGATGATTACTATATATTTACAGTAGAACATAGTCAATTAGACAACGGAATTCACTTGGCAAATACCGAAGCTTTGATAGGATTAAAAGCAAAAGCATTTCTCGACTATAAAACGCGTAAAGAAAACGGAGAAAAAATTGATGACAGACAACTTAGAAAACACAAAATGGATGTTTTTAGATTAGTATTATTATTAACTCCAGAAGATAATTTTGAAATTACTCCAAGTATAAAAACAGATATAGCAAACTTTGCAGAAGCAGTAAAAAATGATTTACCAGATAAACAAGTTTTTAAAGAAATGGGTGCTGGAAATATTAACGTAGAAGAGTTATTTAATCAATTAATCAATGCTTTTAATTTGAAATAAAATAAGTTTTTTTAGGTAATTATTAATTTCTGATAAATTAGAAAGTAATGGATAATCAAAGAGAAAATATAAAAATTTCTAGAAAGGAATTATACGATTTAGTTTGGTCAAAACCAATGTCAACATTGGCTAAAGAATATTTCATTTCAGATAATGGTTTAAGAAAAATATGCAAAAAATTTAATATTCCTTTACCTCAATTAGGACATTGGCAAAAATTACAATACAACAAAAAAGTAAATGTAATACCATTACCTAAAGACTTTAAGGGAGAAGATAGTATTACATTAAGCGAAAGAATAGAAGGAGAAAATAAGGGAAATGAAGGAATATCGCAATTCCATAAACTACTCAAAGAAATTTCTTCAGACAGTTCACTTTCTTTTAAAGTGCCTGATAAACTCTCAAATCCTGACAAATTAATTAGTGAGGCAAAAGAAAACTTTGCTTCAAAATCAAAAGAAAAACATGCAATCTATAGAGGTGTTATGACAACATCGCAGGGTATAATAAGCATTACTGTAGCTCCAAAAAACACGAGTAGAGCACTACGAATTATGGATAAAATAATAAAACTCTTGAAACAAAGAGGCCATAATGTAATAGTTAAATACAACACTACGCATGTAGTAATTAGGGACGAAGAAATTAAAATTAGACTAAGAGAAAAATTAAAAAGAATAACAATACCACACGGTAAATACAGTTGGAGCACTACGGATTATGTTCCAACAGGTATATTATCGTTTAAAATTGATGAATATCCTAAAAAAGAGTTCTATGATACCAACAAACTAACTTTAGAAGAACAAATACCAAAAATACTAACCAAATTAGAATTAGTTTCTGATAAAATAAAAAGAGACAACGAGGAAAGAGAAATAAGACATCAAGAATATTTAAAAAAGCGAGAAATAGAAGAAGCTATAAAAAAAGACATAAAACCGAAATTGAAAATTTTAAAAAACTATTAGAGGATTCTGAAAGGTGGAAAAAAGCAACAGATCTTAGAAATTTTATCAAAGAATTGGAGAGTAATGCAATAAAAGAAAACAAGCTTTCGGAAGAATTATCAAACTGGATTAAATGGTCAATTGATAAAGCAGATTGGTTTAATCCAATTGTAAACAAAAAAACATGAACTACTGTCAGACAAAGACAAAGAAGAAGTTTTATCTCCTAATAAACCAAATAATAATTATTACAGATACTAAAAAATTGTTATTCTTAAGTCGTTTCCAATTGCCAATCCTTCCCAACCCTCCTAAAAAAATGAGCCTGCCCTGAGACAAGTCGAAGGGTCATGGTTTTTGTCCCACAGCACATCAAGCACT
>NZ_CAXBFR010000088.1:0-11900 GCF_963975005.1 uncultured Flavobacterium sp. | reverse complement strand
CAAATGGGTTACAGTCAAGAAGATGATGATGTTGAAATTGTAACACATAAAGTTGCATTAGGTGAAACTATGTTAATGATTTCAAAAAAATACCTTGTTTCTCCAACCGAAATTTATAGGTTAAACAAAAAGGCAATAGACGGAATTAGCGAAGGAACGATTTTATACATTCCTCAGCCTATTAAGAGCCAAGAAATAATTACTCAAAGAAAAGAAAAAAGAGAAAAAGAAAAATTAGCATTACTTGAGCGTAAAAAAGAAAAGGAATTAGCAGATGCTAAAATTGCCGAAGCTAAAGAAAAAGAAGCGTTAGCTGCAGTTTCAAATTCTGAAGATACAAAAGACCCAAATTACGGTAGACGTGAAGCTATATCAAAATTAAATATATCAGATAAAAAACAGTTTATTGACCATGAAGTGGCGTCTGGAGAAACACTTACTAGTTTGTCTAAAAAATATGGTGTGACTGTTGAAGAAATTGAAAAAGAAAATGGAAAAGTTTTAAAGAAAGGACTTCAATCAGGATCAACTTTAAAAATGCCAGTAGCACAAAATTTATTTATTAATAATGAACAAAAGCAAGTTGTATCAACAATATCAACTGAGCAAGATAATAACAATTCTTTGTCTGAAATTACACATAAAGTAAGTTTGGGAGAAACACTTTACAGCATATCAAAAAAATATGGCACAACAGTTGATGAAATTACAGCTGATAATATAGCTCTGTTGAAAAACGGACTGCAATCTGGACAAGTGTTAAAGATAAAAACAAATAAAGCAATTGTTGTTAATGAAGTTAAAACTGAAACTGAAAAATTAATAAAAACAGAAGAACTAGCTGTTGATGATTCAAATCCTGATGACTTTACACAAATAAAACATCTGGTGCAACCAAAAGAAACGTTATATAGTATTTCAAAATTATACAATGTTTCTATTGATGATATTAAACAACAAAATGAATCTCTTTTAACAAAAAGCCTTCAATCAGGTCAAGAAATACGTATTAAAGTAAAAAAATAATTGTCCTGAATTAATTTCAATTTTATGAATCAAATTAAAAAGATATTTCTGTTAATAGTGCTGGTTTCATTTAGTTCTTTTGCTCAACCCAATAAGGATTATGTTAAGCATACTGTTTTGGCAGGAGAAACTGTTACTCAAATTGCTAAAAAGTATAAAGTAACACCTTATGATATTTATAAGCTTAATCCAGAAGCAAAAAACGGAATTAATGAGAATCAAGTATTATTAATTAGTTTACAAAATTATAAAGTTAAAGATTCAAAAAAAGAGAGTCAAGTAACTATTGAGTCTAAAGCTCTTGAAACTTATATAGTTCAACCCAAAGACACTAAATATAGTTTAGCCAAAAAATTCAACATTACTATTGATGATTTAGATAATTGGAATAAAGTAATTGTTAGAGATGGTTTACAAGAAGGACAAGTGTTAATTGTAAAAAAGCCTTTAGATCCAAAGTATGTAATTCCAACAACGGTTAAAGATTCGATATTAGATTATGGCAAATATATAATTCAGCCAGAAGATACAAAATATGGGATTGCTAAAAAGTTTGAATTGACAATTGAGGAATTAGAAGAACTTAATCCTGAAATTAAAGATGGTTTTCCTGTCGGAATTGCTATTGCGGTAACTAAAAAAGGAAAAAGAGCAATTTCAAAAGAAAAATCGGATTATGAGCAATATGAAATTAAACCCAAAGAAACCCTTTACGGAATTTCTAAAAAGTTTAACGTTTCTCAAATGGAAATATTAAAGTTAAACCCAATTTTAAGCGAAGGTTTTAAAGAAGGTTTAGTTATTAATATTCCAAGTGATACTTTAAAAGTATTAGAGTCAACTTCAGATAAAACTAAATTAGTAGCTAAAAAAAGCGATGTTGAAAAAACTTTAGTTTTACTTCTTCCGTTTAATATTCCAATGATGGAAAGTGATTCAATTAGAAGTAAATCAGAGTTTTTAAATTCTAAAAACGGACAATTAACTAATATTGCTTTAGATTATTATGCTGGTGCTTTAATTGCAATTGATTCTGCAAAAAGAATGGGTTACAGTAATTTAAAAGTAAAAGTTATTGATTTTGAATCCAAAAAAACATCAAATAACTTGAATTCAATTATTCAAAAAAATGATTTTTCAAAGGTAAATGCTGTCGTTGGTCCTTTAATAAATTCACAAGTAGAACAAACGGCAATCGCTTTAGAAAAATATAATGTTCCCATTATTTCTCCTTTGTCTGTAACTAACGGAAAGCCATATCCTAATATTTATTATGCAAGACCTTCAGATGAATTGATGCGTGAAATGTTATTTAATCACTTCAAGAAAAATAATGGAAATGTATTGGCAATTTTTAGCAATAAAAAACAAGAAAATAAAGAAATAGTATTGGCTCAATTTCCTGAATTAAAAATGGTTCCTTTAACAGAAAAAGGTACAGTTACAGCAGAAAATATTACATCACTTTTAGATCCAACTAAAAAGAATTTTGTAATTCTTGATACCGAAAAAACAAATATAATTTTAAGTACAACAAGTATTCTATCTAAATTAAAATCTAAATATGACATTCAATTAGTTGTTTTCGAAATTTATGATGCTTTAGAATTTGAAGAAATACCTTTAAAAAGATATACAGATTTAAAAATGATGTTTCCTTCTGTAACTAGAACTAATAAAAGTGGATATTATGAGTCTTTTCAAGAAAAATTCAAGAAAGATAATAATGTTAATCCTAATTTCTTTGCTACACGAGGTTTTGATGTAACTTTCGATACTATTTTGAGAATGTATGAAGAAAACGGATTTGTGAATTCTACTACAGGTTTGACTTCAGAACAATTGCAAAGTAAATTTAATTATAGAAAAATCGAAGATGGTAATTATAATACCGGAATTTATCTAATGTATTATACAGACGAATTAACCATAGAAGAAGTAAAATAATGCCAACATCAAAAGTGACTTATTTAGGAGATTTAAGAACTTCTTCTATACATATAAATTCAGGTTCAGAAATTATTTCTGATGCTCCTTTAGATAACAACGGAAAAGGAGAAGCATTTTCTCCAACAGATACTGTAGCAAACGGTTTGGCATCTTGTATGTTTACTGTAATGGGAATTAAAGCTCAGGATATGAATAGCGATTTATCAAATTCTACCGCAGAAGTAACAAAAATAATGGCCAGCGAACCAAGAAGAATTTCTGAAATTCATATTATTTTTAATTTCAACATAAGTGTTGATGAAAAAACTAAAACTATTTTAGAAAGAACTGCTAATACTTGTCCTGTTCTTTATAGTTTGCACCCAGATATTAAAAAAGAAATTACTTTTAATTGGAAGTAATTTGACAAATCAAGAACAATTAGTTAAACTCGCTCATGCTAAAATGCCATTTGGTAAATATGAAGGTAGATATTTAATCGATTTACCTGAGTATTATGTGGTTTGGTATCATAACAAAGGTTTTCCAAAAGGTCAATTAGGAGAACAACTTAAACTAGTTTATGAACTTAAACTAAATGGTTTGGAAGAACTAATTAGAAATATTCGAAGAAATTTCCGCAAACCGAATTAAATAAATTAAAATAATTGCTAATTTTCAATTGTAAATTATCAATTATAAATCGTATTTTTGCACGTTTTAAACAACAACACAACAAACAACAACTACACAATGAATCAAACAAAATATATATTTGTTACTGGTGGTGTGACTTCTTCTTTGGGAAAAGGAATTATCGCTGCCTCTTTAGCAAAATTATTACAAGCAAGAGGTTACAGGGCAACTATTCAAAAATTTGATCCATACATCAATGTTGATCCAGGAACTTTGAATCCATACGAGCATGGAGAATGTTATGTAACGGATGATGGAGCAGAAACAGATTTAGATTTAGGACATTACGAACGTTTTTTAAATGTTCCTACTTCTCAAGCTAATAATGTTACAACAGGTAGAGTTTATCTTTCGGTTATTGAAAAAGAGCGTAGAGGTGAATTTTTAGGAAAAACAGTTCAAGTTGTTCCTCACATTACAAATGAAATTAAAGAACGTATGCAATTACTTGGTAACACAGGTGATTATGATATAGTTATTACAGAAATTGGTGGAACTGTAGGTGATATTGAATCATTACCTTATATAGAATCGGTTCGTCAATTATTATGGGAATTAGGTGATGAAAATGCCATATGTATTCATTTAACTTTAGTGCCGTATTTGGCTGCTGCTGGTGAATTAAAAACAAAACCAACGCAACATTCTGTTAAAACATTAATGGAAAGCGGAATTAAAGCAGATATTTTAGTTTGTAGAACAGAACACGAACTATCAGATGAATTACGTCAAAAATTAGCTTTATTTTGTAATGTTAAGAAAGAAGCTGTAATTCAATCTATTGATGCTTCAACAATTTATGATGTACCAAATTTAATGTTAGAAGAAGGATTAGATACTGTCACACTTAAGAAATTAGGTTTACCTGAAAAAAATAGTCCAGATTTAAAACATTGGAATGAGTTTCTTCAAAAGCATAAAAACCCAAAACATGAAATCAATATTGGTTTAGTGGGTAAATATGTTGAATTACAAGATTCATATAAATCAATTCTTGAAGCTTTTATTCATGCTGGTGCTACAAATGAAACAAAAGTAAATGTCATTTCTGTTCATTCTGAGTTTTTAAATGCCAAAACGGCAGAAAAACAATTAAAAGGTTTAGATGGCATATTAGTTGCTCCTGGATTTGGTAATCGTGGTATTGAAGGAAAAATTGATACTGTTCGTTATGCAAGAGAAAATAAAATCCCGTTTTTAGGAATTTGTTTAGGAATGCAAATGGCTGTTATTGAGTATGCAAGAAATGTATTAGGTTACAAAGATGCAAATTCAACTGAAATGAATGAAAACACTAAGTATCCTGTCATTAATTTAATGGAGGAACAAAAAAATATTGTAAATAAAGGTGGAACTATGCGTTTAGGTGCTTGGAAATGTTCAATCAAACAAGGAACATTAGCAAATGAAGTTTATGGAACAGCCGAAATTTCTGAACGTCATCGTCATAGATACGAATTTAACGCAAAGTATTTAGATGAATTACAAAATGCAGGTTTAATTGCATCTGGTGTTAATCCTGATACAAAATTGGTTGAGATTGTAGAAATAAAAGATCATCCGTTTTTCATCGGAGTACAATATCATCCAGAATATAAAAGTACAGTTGTAAATCCTCATCCTTTATTTGTGAGTTTTGTAAAAGCTGTAGTTAAAAATAAAGCAAATAGACTGAAGAGTCATACAGTTTAATTATAATAAATTAATTCCCTTTGGATTAATCTAAAGGAATATATACTAAAAATGGAAGAAAAAAAATTAGATCTAAATTCAATTATTGGATTTGTATTAATTTCAGGGATTTTAATGTGGATGTTATATACCAATACACCTACACCTGAAGAACAAGATGCTAAAGCAAAAAAAGAGCAAATTGACAAACAAAAAGAATCAGTAAAAACAGAACAAACTCCACAGATTGCTCCAGTTGTTACAAATGATTCTTTGCAAAATGAACAAGCTAAAGCACAATTAGGGTCATTTGCTTATTCTTCAACTCTTCCATCAGCAAAAGAAAATGTTACAACTATAGAAAATGACGTCCTTTCTTTAAAGATAGCGAATAAAGGTGGTTATATAGTAGAAGCAACTGTTAAAGGTATTAAACAATTTGAAAGAAATTCAAAAAAGGATGTTCAAATTATTAAAGAAAATAACGCTAATCTAAATATTACTTTAAATACAAAAGATAATCGTGTTTTAAATACAAAAAACATGTTTTTTGAGCCAACTTTGACAAAAGATGGAGAAAACCAAGTTTTAACAATGCGATTAAAAGCAGGTGAAAATCAGTTTTTAGAATATCGTTATGTATTGAAACCTAAAGAATACATGTTAGATTTTGGAATTAAAACACAAGGTTTAACAAATGTAATTAATACTTCAAAAGCATTAGATTTAGAATGGCAATTAAAAGCCTTTAGAAACGAAAAAAGTATTTCATATGAAAACCGTTACACAGAAATGGTTTATGAATATGAAGAAGGAAAAGACGATTATTTAAGTGCTGCAAAAGATGATGATGATATTGTAAAAGATGTAAGTTATATTGCTTTTAAACAACATTTTTTTACTTCAATCTTATTAACAGATACTCCTTTTAAAACAGCTGAATTAAAATCTCAAAATTTAGTTCACGATGAAGAAATTGATACAGTTTACACTAAAAACTTCATAGCAAAAGTTCCTTTAGATTTCAAAAATGGTGAACTTAATTATGCTATGAACTGGTATTACGGTCCAGCTAAATATGAAACATTAACTAGTTATGAAAAAAATCTAGACGAAATTATGCCATTAGGTTGGGGTATTTTCGGATGGATTAACCGTTGGGTATTTATTCCAGTATTTGGATTTATTTCTTCTATTGGATTTGGTTACGGATTATCAATTATCATTTTTACGATTTTGGTAAGATTGGTGATGTCTCCAATTACATATAAATCATATTTGTCACAAGCGAAAATGAAAGTATTGCGTCCTGAAATTAACGAATTAAACGCTAAATACAAGGATAATGCAATGAAGAAACAACAAGAAACAATGAAGTTGTATTCTAAAGCCGGAGTAAACCCTATGGCAGGTTGCTTGCCCGCTGTTATGCAAATTCCAGTTTTTTATGCTTTGTTTCAGTTTTTTCCTTCGATGTTCGATTTAAGACAAAAAAGTTTCCTTTGGGCAGACGACTTATCATCTTATGATGCTATTTATCATTTGCCATTTAGAATTCCTTTTTATGGCGATCACGTAAGTTTATTTCCAATTTTGGCTTCTGTTGCTATTTTCTTTTACATGAGAATGACAACCGGAGATCAACAAATGAGTGCTCCAACACAAGAAGGAATGCCAGATATGGGAAAAATCATGAAAATTATGATTTATATTTCACCATTGATGATGTTGATTTTCTTCAATAACTATGCTTCAGGATTGAGTTTATATTACTTTATTTCTAATTTAATTACAATCGGAATTATGTTAGTTATTAAGAAATACATTGTAAATGACGAAAAAATTCACGCTAAAATTCAGGTTAATAAAACCAAAGAGAAGAAAGAAAGCAAATTCCAGAAAAAAATGAGAGAAATGATGGAACAAGCTGAAGAAGCTAAAGCTCAAAAGAAAAAATAAATAAAGCATACATATTAAAAACAAAATCCCTGCTTTTTTTGGCAGGGATTTTTTTTATTGGTTAAATCAATGAACTAAATAAAATTTAAATTGATAAATCTAGAACAGGAGTTAGTTTATTAAACTAGATAATTGATTTTCTATTGATATACTTTTAAGTTTCTATTTGCTGAATTACTTTAAAAAAATGTCAAGTGCTTTCACATAATTGTAATAATTACTATTAGTTTAAAAAGATGTATTAGTTTAAAAAAAAATTTTGAGAAAGATATATTTTATTATTTAAAAAATTAAATGACGTAAAAAAGTCTAAATAAATGATATTAGTCGTCTTTTCATATATGAAGAATAAAAAAAGCCACTCAAATTAATGAATGGCTTTTTTTTCATAGCATTTTTACTTAATTAAAACGGACGCAATACTCTATCTACAGCGTGAATTACACCATTTGAACATTGAACATCAGTTAAAACAATATTAGTTTGTGCAGCAATAGCATCAGTAATAACTGTTCCAGCAACTGTAAAAGTTCCACCTTGAAGCGTAGTAATTGGTGTTGTTGGAATGCCAGTAGATAACACATTTGCTTCACCAACAACATGATAAGTTAACAGTTCTGTTTTTTGCGTAGGTGTTAAAGTACCATATAAATCAAGAACTGGTTGTGTAAATGCAGTATTCAAAGGAGCAAATACTGTAAAAGGAGTTGGAGTTCCTGTCGTTAAAGATAATGTTGGTACTAAACCTTGATCATCTAAAAGTCCAACTAAAACTGTGAAATTAGAATTTGCAGCGGCATGAGTTACAACAGTTGGTAAACCAATTACCGCACTTACTTTGTGAATTACTCCATTTGTTGCAATAATATCAGCCTGTGTTACGTTAGATACTCCGTTAAGACTAACACCATTTGAAGTATTGATATACATACTTAATGTGTTTGTAGTTGAAGCAGCTCCTTTACCTAGAGTTTTTACATAACCAGTAGATAGGCCTGTTGAAAGATTTGTACCTGCAACAACATGGTTTAATAAAAGTTCTTTCAATGCAGGTGTTGGAACAGCATCTAGGTTTGCATAACCATTTGCTGACAAGAAAGCTGCAAATGCAGCATTATCTGGAGCAAATACAGTAAGAGAACCATCTTGGCTTAATGTTTGCACTAAATCAGCTTTTGCTAAAGCAGCAACTAAAGAAGAGAATTCAGGTGTACGTGATGCAATTCCAGCGATTGAGTTGTCAACTGGAGGAACAACAATAGAATCATCATCATCGTTAGAGCACGAAAACATCATCACACTTGTAGTGATGATTAAAGTTAATTTGATTAATTTTGCAATGTTTTTCATAGTAATTATATTTTTTGTTTAATCAAATTTAATAAATCATAAACAATAAACAAAACGATTATAAAAACATAAAGCATAAATTAACTTTTTTTACAAATTGTTTAAGTATTTGACTATCAATTTAATAAAAATTAAAAAAACATAAAACATATGTTAAAAACAAAAAAAACAGTTACAATTCTTTTATTTTTTATCTCAGCATTGTTGTTTTCTCAAGAAAGCATAAATCAGCTAGACTCCAAAGGAGAACGTCATGGTTTATGGAAAGGAAAGTATGAAGAGTCTAATCGTCCAAGATATGAAGGTGTTTTTGAACACGGAAAAGAAAAAGGAGTTTTTAAATATTTTGATGATACTAAATTAGGAAAAGTAATAGCGACAAGAGATTTCTCTAAAGAAAATGGTTCTTGTTATGTTACGATGTTTGACCGGAAAGATAACATTGTTAGCGAAGGTTTGCTAATAAATAAAGAATATGAAGGGGAATGGAAAATATACCATAAAGAATCTAAAGTTATAATGACTAGCGAAAATTATAAAAAAGGAAAACTTAATGGAGTTAAAAAAATCTTTTATGATGATGGTTCTTTAGCAGAAATTATAAATTTTAGTGATGGAGAAAGAGATGGAAACTATAAAAAATATGGTGTTAACGAAAAAATTCTTGAAGATTTAAATTATAAAAATGATCAACTTCATGGAGAGGCAACATTTTTTGATGGTTTAGGAAATATTTCAATTCAAGGTCAATATAAGGAAGGCCTAAAAGTAGGGGTATGGAAAACCTTTGAAAAAGGGAAAGTCGTTAAAGAAGAAACGGCAAGAAAATATACTGCAAAAAACTTTGAATATACTATAAACCCAGAAGGAGAAAAAATTCCTGGAGAAATGAAAGATAGAGTAGTAAAAGAAAGAAAAAGGATTAAAAAAGAAAAGAAAAAATAGTTTACAGAATTCAGAAATTATAACAAATCATTTTCGTTTGGCTTTAGCCAACGAATAATAATAAAAATATTTGTGGCCTTTTGGCAAAAAAAATAATAAAAATAAAATGGAAAGAGTCGTAGTAGGACTTTCGGGTGGAGTAGATTCAAGTGTTGCAGCTTATTTATTGAAAGAGCAAGGCTATGAAGTTATTGGTTTATTTATGAAAAACTGGCATGATGATACCGTTACAATATCAAATGAATGTCCTTGGTTAGAAGATAGTAATGATGCACTTTTAGTGGCCGAAAAATTAGGAATTCCATTTCAAACGGTAGATTTATCAGAAGAATACAAAGAAAAAATTGTGGACTATATGTTCAATGAATATGAACAAGGTCGAACTCCAAATCCAGATGTTCTTTGTAACAGAGAAATTAAGTTTGATGTTTTCATGAAAATTGCCTTGTCACTTGGTGCAGACTATGTGGCAACAGGTCACTATTGTAGAAAATCAAGCATTGAAAATGACGGAAAGGAAGTTTTTCAATTGTTAGCTGGAAAAGATGATAACAAAGATCAATCTTATTTCTTATGTCAATTATCGCAAGAACAATTAGCTAAAGCTTTATTTCCAATTGGTGAATTGACAAAACCACAAGTAAGAGAAATTGCTACTCAAATGGATTTAGTAACGGCTGATAAAAAAGACTCACAAGGTTTATGTTTTATCGGAAAAGTCCGCTTACCTGAATTTTTACAACAAAAACTACAACCAAAAGAAGGTGTTATTGTTGAAGTTGATGCAGAAGATGATATATTTGAGTTAGCAACTACAGAATTTGTAAATATTGAAGATACTTTTAAATATCAAGCGAGAAAATTAGATTTTTCAAATGCTAAAGCTAAAGTGGTAGGAAAACATCAAGGAGCTCATTATTTTACAAATGGACAACGTAAAGGATTGAATGTTGGAGGAACAAAAGAACCTTTATTCATCATTCAGACAGATGTTAAAGAAAATATTATTTATACAGGTCAAGGTTCAAATCATCCTGGTTTATATAAAAATGCTTTATTCATTAAGTCTGATGAAGTTCATTGGATAAGAGAAGACTTGCGATTACAACCTGACGAAAAAAGAGAAGTTATGGCAAGAATTCGTTATCGTCAACCCTTAGATAAAGCAACTTTGCACCAATTTGAATCAGGAATGTATGTTGTTTTTGATAACCCGCAATCGGCTATTACAGAAGGACAATTCGTAGCTTGGTATGAAGGTGAAGAGTTGTTAGGTAGTGGTGTAATTTCATAAAATAGTACATGAATTTTTTTTATATAATTTCAGGGTTAGTTTTATTAGTTGTTGGTGGAAATTGGTTGTTAAAATCTGCTGTAGGATTATCTTACAGATTAAATATTTCAAAAATTATAGTTGGTTTGACTGTGGTTTCCTTTGCAACATCTTTACCAGAACTTATTGTGAGCGTTCAAGCAGCTTTAGATGGTCATCCAGATATTGCGGTTGGAAATGTTCTTGGTTCTAATATTGGTAATATAGGCTTAGTGCTTGGAATTGTACTTTTAATTAATGCCATTCAAATAGATAAAAGTTTTTTTTCAACAGATTGGCCTACAAAAATGATTGCTTCAACTTTATTATTTGTTTTCTTACTTATGGACGGAAAATTAAGTAGAGGTGAAGGTTTTACATTTATTGTTTTACTGATTCTATTTTTACTTTATTTAGTCAAACAAAATAAAAAAGTAATTGCAGATATTTCTGAAATCAAAGAAGAAGCAATGCCTTATATCAAAATTTTCGGATTTCTAGCCATTGGAGGTTTTGCACTTTGGGCAGGTTCTGAATTATTAGTAGAAGGAGCTGTAAATCTTGCAAAAACTATAGGTGTAAGTGAACGAGTTATAGCAGTTACAGTTGTTTCAATTGGGACAAGTATTCCTGAATTAGCTTCTTCAGTTATTGCAAGTATTAAAAAAGAAAATGATATTTCAATCGGAAACATTATTGGCTCTAACATATTCAATATTTTGAGTGTTTTAGGAATTACAGCTATAATAAAACCAATTGAAAACATTGATCCAAGAATATTAAGTCAAGATATTTATTGGATGCTTGGTTTTAGTTTGTTATTATTACCTTTAGTTTTATTACCCAAAAGAGGAAGTTTAAGTTTTAAAGAAGGAATTTTATTGTTGGTAAGTTATTGTGTTTTCATTTATTTTACAATTATGTAAAAGCTTCTTTAAGAATTTTATATATTTGAACTAAAATAGAAAAATGAAAAAGTTACTACTTCTTATTGTTTTATTTATTTCATATA
>NZ_CAXBFR010000087.1:0-11975 GCF_963975005.1 uncultured Flavobacterium sp. | reverse complement strand
CCTGTTGGTTTTCCAATGGCATCATCTGTGTAATCGAATAAATCATCTTTAATTTGAAAAGCCATTCCGATTAATTCACCAAATTTTCGCATTTTTTCTACAACTTCTGTATTTTCAGGAGCAACGGAACAAGCTCCAAGAGAACAACAAGCAGCTATAAGTGTTGCTGTTTTTTGTCGGATGATTTCATAATAAACATCTTCCGTTATGTCTAATCTTCTTGCTTTTTCGATTTGAAGCAATTCACCTTCACTCATTTCGCGAACTGCAACCGAAATTATTTTCAGCAAATCAAAATCATTATTATCTATAGAGAGTAATAATCCTTTTGAAAGTAAATAATCTCCCACTAAAACGGCAATTTTATTTTTCCAAAGTGCATTAATAGAGAAAAAACCTCTTCTTTTATTGCTATCATCCACTACATCATCATGAACAAGAGTTGCAGTATGAATTAATTCAATAACTGAAGCACCACGATAAGTCCGTTCGTTTACTTGACCCTCAGAAACCATTTTAGCGGTTAAGAAAACAAACATAGGTCGCATTTGTTTTCCTTTTCGATTTACAATATAATAAGTAATTCTATTTAATAAAGCGACTTTTGAAGACATTGATTCGTGAAACTTCTTTTCAAAAAGTTTCATTTCTCTAGTAATGGGTTGCTTTATCTGTTCGACTATTTTCATATTAAGAACAAAAATAGACTATTTGATTGAAGCTAAAAAGGAAATTAATATACTTCACTTAAATTTATGATTTGTTAGCTAATTGTCCACAAGCTGCATCAATATCTTTTCCACGACTTCTTCTGACTTTTACAGTAATCTTATTTTTTTCTAATGCAGCAATATAATCATTTGTTGCTTGCTCAGAAGCTTGTTGAAATTCTCCATCATCAATTGGGTTATATTCTATCAAATTGACTTTACAAGGAACGTATTTACAGAATTTCACTAAGGCATCGATAGAGGCTTTATCATCGTTAATTCCTTTCCAAACCACATATTCATAAGTAATAGCACTTTTTGTTTTTTTGTACCAATATTCTAAGGCTTCACGCAATTCGGTTAAAGGAAAGTTTTTGGTAAAAGGCATGATTTTATTTCGAATCTCTTCTATTCCTGAATGAAGTGAAACAGCTAATTTGACTTTTGTTTCGTCATCAGCCATTTTTTTTATCATTTTTGAAACTCCAGAAGTAGAAATTGTTATTCTTTTTGGTGACATTCCTAACCCTTCTTTTGAAGTAATCATTTCAATAGACTTCATTACGTTAGGGTAATTCATCAAAGGTTCACCCATTCCCATAAAAACAATGTTTGATAAAGGTCTGTCAAAATACAACCGACTTTCATTATCTATTGCAGCTACTTGATCATAAATCTCGTCTGGTTGCAAGTTACGCATTCGTTTTAAACGAGCCGTTGCACAAAAATTACAATCCAAACTACAACCAACTTGACTTGACACACAAGCAGTAGTTCTAGTTTTAGTTGGAATAAGAACACTTTCAACAACTAAATCATCATGCAAACGAACAGCATTTTTAACTGTTCCGTCTTCACTACGTTGAATAGTATCAACTTTTATATGATTAATTACAAAATTAGCTTCTAACATAGCACGTGTTTCTTTTGAAACATTGGTCATGTCTTCAAAAGTATGAGCTCGTTTGCTCCACAACCATTCGTAAACTTGATTTCCTCGAAAAGCCTTATCTCCGTTTTTTTCGAAAAACTCACGAAGTTGTTCTTTTGTTAAAGCTCTAATATCCTTTTTTTTCGTTTGCATGGTGCAAAGTTAGGAATTTTGAAATTAGAATTCAGAAATTAGAAGTAGAAGTGTTGGAATTTGTATTTTTGTACCTAACTATTTTTTTAATTATGCATTTTATATCAGAAGATTTAGAAAATTACGTAGCTAATCACAGTCAAAATGAACCTCAACTTTTGAAAGAATTAGATATTGAAACGCATCAAAAAATTATGCAACCGAGAATGCTTAGTGGTCATTTTCAAGGAAGAGTTTTGAGTATGTTGTCTAAAATTATTCATCCAAAACATATTTTAGAAATTGGAACTTACACTGGTTATGCTGCTTTATGTTTAGCCGAAGGTTTGCAAAAAGAAGGAACATTAGATACTATTGATATTAATGAAGAATTAGTTGAAATTCAGGAAAAATATTTTGGCTTATCTGATTTCAAAAATCAGATTATTTCCCATTTAGGTAATGCTATGGAAATTATTCCTGCTTTAAATAAAAAATTTGATTTGATTTTTATTGATGCTGATAAAGAAAACTACATCAATTATTACAACATGATTGTTCCAATGATGAATAAAGGTGGAATTATCTTATCTGATAACGTTTTATGGAGCGGAAAAGTCTTGGAAGAGTTAAATCCAAAAGACACAAGTACAAACGTTTTAGTTGAATACAATAAACTGATCAATGAAGACCCAAGAGTTGAAACAGTTTTATTGCCCATTCGCGATGGACTAACCGTTACAAGAGTACTGTAGCTTATTTATAAAAAAATTTATTCATAAATAAAGTATATAATTTATAAAAGATAATTGCATTTATAATTCCAAAGGCATAACCTGTTAGTATATCCAAAGGAAAATGCAGTCCTAAATAAATTCTACTGTAAGCAAAGATTAAAGGAAATAAAAACAACAGATAAGTATGCTTATAATATTTTCTAATAATTAAGAAAATAAAAAGTGTTGCGCCCATTGAGTTTGAAGCATGGCCTGAGAAGAAACTAAATGAATTTCTATGAATAACAACTCTAATTATATCTTTAATTTCAGGATCATTGCAAGGTCTTAAACGCTCAAATCCACTTTTAAACAAATTAGTAATCTGATCTGTAAAAGTGATAAAAAGAGCCAAGAAAACGATTATAATTCCGAAGTTTTTCCAGCCTACTTTTTTTTGAATTAAATAGAAAATTCCAACAAACAAGGGTGACCAATAAATTTGTTTGGTAATTATACTCCAAAAATCATCATAGGGAGCACTTCCTAAACCGTTTAAGAAAACAAACAGTTCTTTATCTAATTTTAATAATTCTTCCAAAGTTATAGTTGTCTTTTTATAGGTCCAGATAAACTCTCAATATCTTCTTTTACTTTTTCAATCGGCTTTGTTATATCAGATGCTATATTTTGCATAGGATTTACTGCTTTAGCAATTCCTTCTTTTGCTTTTTTAATTTCGTCAGAAATTCCTCCCGTAAGTGAATTTACATCAACTCCTCCTTCTGTTGCACTTCTTTGTATTTCACTTTTAATTTCGTTAGACGCATTTTTTAGTTGTGCCATTGTTTTTCCCAAAAATCGAGCGACATCTGGAATTCCTTTGGAACCAAAAATCATAATTGAAATTAATATAATGAAGAAAAGTTCTCCTCCTCCTATTCCAAACATGGTAGTAAAATTTAATTTTAAAAAGCAAAGTTACAAAGAAAAAAAGAACCTTTGCCAAAGTTTTGAATTTTGACAAAGGTTTAACTTATTATTTTTGAATTATGCTATTTCTTTTCTAATTCATCAAATTTAGATTTTGCTGCTTCTTTAGGCCATGTGTTGTTTTCCACATCAATATCAGCCGTCTCTAATTTTGGATCTAATTGAATTTTTACAATTTTTTTATCTGTTGCAAAAACACGTTTAGCAGTGTCGTTATTCATTCTCCAAATTTGAGCTGGGAATTTTTGAGTTTCCGTCGTTCCGTCTTCAAATTGTAAATCAACAATAATCGGCATAATCATTCCTCCTGGTTTTTCGAATTCCACTTCGTAGAAGAATTTTGGTGCTTTTAAATCGCGTTTTTCGTCTGCCGTGTAGTGCTCATTAACATAATCAGCCAACATTTTTACATCTGAAATTTCAAATGCTTTTTTATTTTTTGCATTAAACTCTTTATGATTAGCATCAACAAGATAAATAAATGGTCCTTCATTATAAGTAAAACGACCTGTTCTCATTTTATAATCCTTCATTTCTGAAGTTGGTTCCATAGAAACATAATATTCTTTTACTTCTTTAATTCCTAAATCAACATAATCTGTTGAATAGAACCATCCTCTAAAAAACCAATCTAAATCTACAGCAGAAGCATCTTCCATTGTTCTAAAGAAATCTTCTGGAGTTGGATGTTTAAATTTCCAACGTTGAGCGTAAGTTTTGAATGCATGATCAAATAATTCATGTCCCATAACTGTTTCACGAAGAATATTTAAACCTGTTGCTGGTTTTCCGTATGCGTTCGAACCAAATTGAAAAATATTTTCAGAGTTAGACATAATTGGAGCAATGAATTTTTGATTTCCTTTCATGTAAGGTACAATTTTAGCTGCTGGACCTCTATCTGTTGGGAAATTTGCATCAAACTCTAATTCTGTTAAATATTCTAAGAAAGTATTTAAACCTTCATCCATCCAAGTCCATTGTCTTTCATCTGAATTAACAATCATTGGAAAATAGTTATGACCTACTTCGTGAATAATTACACCTAACATTCCGTATTTAGTTCTGTCTGTATAAGTTCCGTCTTTTTCTGGACGACCAAAATTCCAACAAATCATTGGGTATTCCATTCCTTGATCTTGTGCTGAAACTGAAACAGCTTTTGGATAAGGATAATCAAACGTATGTTTTGAGTATGTAACTAAAGTTTGAGCTACAGCTTTAGTTGAAAAATCACCCCAAAGTGGATTCGATTCTTTTGGATAAATTGAGATTGCCATTGGTTTAACCGTTTCTAATTGAACAGCCATTGCATCCAACATAAATTTACGTGAAGTAGAGAATCCAAAATCGCGCACATTTTTTGCTATAAAGTGCCAAGTTTTCTTTTTGTCTGAAAAACCTTTTTCTGCTGCTTCTGCTTCTGCTTGAGTAACAATGATTACTGGTTTATCAAAAGTGTTTTCTGCTTTTTCCCATCTTTTGATTTGTTCCGCAGAATAAACATCTTTTCTATTTTGAAGTTCTCCAGTTGCTTCCATCTTATGATCAGCAGGAACTGTTATGCTAACATCATAATCTCCAAAAACAAGAGCAAATTCACCTCTTCCCCAAAACTGCATATTTTGCCAACCTTCTACATCATTATAAACAGCCATTCTTGGGAAAAACTGAGCCATAACATATAAGCGATTTCCATCTTCAAATTCTTCATAACCAGAACGTCCACCATCAACTCTATAGTTATTAATATTGTACCACCATTTGATTGAAAAAGTTACTTTTTCTTTGTTTTTTAAAGGTTTATCTAAATCAATACGCATCATTGTGTTATTGATTATATATTTCATTGGATTTCCTTTAGCGTCTTTTACATATTCTAAATTATGTCCACCATCAAAACCTTTCTCCATAAATTCTTTAGCAAATTTATCTTCTGTTAAAGCTGGACTTATTCTTTCGTTACCAACTAAAGGAGTTTGAGAAGTACGAGAACGCATGTTTTGATCTAACTGAATCCACAAATAATCTAATGATTCTGGAGCATTATTTGTATAAGTTATAGTTTCTGTTCCATATAATTTTGCATTTTTATCATCTACCTCAACATTGATTTTATAATCTGCTTGTTGTTGATAGTAAGCTGGTCCAGGTGCACCAGAAGCTGTTCTAAACATATTAGGCGTTGCTAATAAGTCATACATTTGACGAAATTTATTTTCGTTAGAATGTCCTTGTTCTTTCTTTTTGTCTTCTTGTTTTTCTTGGGCATTAATTGTACCAAAAAAGGTAAGAAAAGCATAAAAAATTAAAGTTAATTTAGTTTTCATTAGGTTAGTTATAGTTAGTAATTAAAATTCTATTTCTTCTTTTGTATTGCTATTAGTAAACAAAAAACTTTTTTTGTTACTGTTTATGTTAATATGAAGCAAATTTTGTTGCTCAGAAAACTGTTCTGTTAAGATTGAATTATAAATATTTAAAGATTTTATTTTTCCTGAATAGCTTATTTTATGATAGCAAATAAGCACATCATCTTCATATTCTTTTGCTAAAAGAATCATTTCTTGAGGCTTATTGTTAACTGAAATTTTGAATTTCTCTTTAAAATAAGCAACAATTAAAGCGTCAGATTCTTTATTTTCTTTAGATGTTGCTAAATTTAGCTTTTTCTTAAATTTAGTTTCTAACGCTTTTTCTATGTCATCAATAAAAACTCTTGATGTAATTTGAAACTCTTTCTTATCTTGTTTGTAATCCACTTGATAAACTCCGATATAGAACTTGTGCGTTGAAAATGAAGTAAACGACAATGATAAAAAAAGCAAAACAGTTATAATAATAAACCTTTTCATTTAGCAAATATAAAATTTTATTCTTCTTTTTGTTGTTTTTTAAAAGCTTCTGCTTTAGAAATTAAATATTCTATTAATTTTAAATGGTTTTCTGGTTTTAAAAACTCGACCAATTCACTTGCTGAAGTTTCTGAAAAAGCTAAAAACATTGGAATATCTTCATTTTTAATTTTTAATTGATTCACAAAAAAATGATTCGAAAATTGTTCTTTCATATGTTCACCAAAAGGTTTTGAAGCCACGTCTTTTTGTCTTCTTTCATTAAAAGCTTTTTCAGAAGCCGATATTTTTTTCTTATCACTTCCTACTAATTCTTTGATTCCTTTGCCAATAAATCCAAAAATTGCTAAAAAATTTACTGGCGTTTGAGCTAAAGTTGTTGGCATCGCTGTATTAATCACTCGAGTATCCCTTATATCATTAGGTTTTAATTTTTTTAAATCTCCCATTGTAATAGCAAAACCATATGTTTTTATTTTATCCGTATCCACTTCTAAAACTCCAGTTAAAGTATAAGGAGAAACTTCAACTTCATTAAGCTCATTAATTTTTGTTCTTAAATATATTTCTAAAATCTCTTTGTCTAAATCTGTTTTTTGAACTATATACTTTGTGGACAAGTAAGCTAATCCTTGAATTACTAAAGTGTCTCTTTCTCTAATCTTTATTGAAAACTTTCCATCTACATCTGTTATTGATCCAATATTAGAAGAAACGTTAAAAATTGTGATATTTTCAACTTCAAGAGAATCAGATTTTATTTTTCCAACAATTAGCTCTCTTTCTGTAATTTGTGAAAATGAAATAAATGAAACCAATAAAAATATATAAAGTAGTTTATTTTTCATCTTTATCTTCTTTAGTTTGTTGGGATGTATTTTCTTTTCTGTCTTCAATTTTTAACGGAATCTCTTTTAATTTTAAAAAATCAACTGCCAATTGGTGCAATAAAAAAGTAGCTTGTGTTTTGTTTTTTGCTTTCATTGCATTTGAAAAGGGAACATCTTCAACAACATAATAAATAAATCCATCTACATATTCTTCAGGAATAAATAAACTATTTACCAAATATTCACTGTCAAAATAATCCAAAGTTTTCTCTTGTAGAATTTCTTTCCTTTCAATAATCAACTCTTTTTTAAGCATATTGGTTCGTCCGCTAACTTGATTGATTAAACCATCAATACTCATTCCGCCAATTGGAATTAACAAAGGACTATACCATTTTAAAGTTCCCGCTGCTCTAAGATTTCTTTCTGCTTTTGTGTAGGTTTTGGGTGCTTTCTGAAGAATTCCCAAAGAAACTGCATTTATATCTGGATATTCAGTTAAAACAACTTCTTTAAGATATTCGGTTGATGGTGCTATTGGAATTAAAACCAACTTTTCAGTTGTTTCTTCTTTTGTCACAACATGCTTTTTCTTTTCTAAAAAAACCGCACTAAATAATAATGTATCTGAAACTTTTGCTTTAATCGTAAAATAACCTTGATTATCTGAAACTGTTCCAGCAATATTGGAAATATTTATAATATGAACCCCGCCTAAATCTTTAATTTCTGACACAATTTTACCTTTAATTATAGAATCATTTTGAGCTATAATTAATAAAGGAAAAATTAAAATAAATAGAAGTAGTTTTTTATGCATAAATTTTGATTAATTTCTTTGGTAAATATAATTGATTGAATTCATAACAAAATCTAAAAGGATTATAAACTTATGTTAAGGCAAAAATGTAAATTTGTAATTATATGACAGATTTAATTCAATTATAAATGAAAAAAATAATTATTGCAAGCACATCAACTCTTCACAATGGTGGATATTTAGATTATTTACTTCCAACACTAAAACTTCATTTTAAAGGAGTAAAGAAATTACTATTCATCCCTTATGCAAGACCAAGCGGCTTATCTCATAGTGAATACACTGAAAAAGTAAGTGAGACTTTTTCCAAAATCAACATAAATGTAAAAGGAATTCATGAATTTAAAAATCCAATTGAAGCTGTTGAAAATGCAGAAGCTATTTTTGTAGGTGGTGGAAATACGTTTGTCTTAGTAAATGAACTATATAAAAACAATATTTTAGATAGTATAGAAAAAGCTGTTAAAAAAGGAACACCTTATTTGGGGACAAGCGCTGGAAGCAATATCTGTGGATTAACGATGGGAACAACAAATGATATGCCTGTAACTTATCCACCAAGTTTTAGAACATTAGGTTTGGTTTCTTTTAACATCAATCCACATTATCTAGATCCAGATACAAATTCAACACACATGGGCGAAAGCCGTGAAACTAGAATTAAAGAATTTCATTTTTACAATCCACAATCTGTTTTAGGATTGAGAGAAGGAAGTTGGTTAGAAGTGAATGGAGATTCAATAAAACTTAAAGGGAGTTTAACAGCTCGTTTATTTAAACCAAATGAAAACCCAATTGAAATTGAAACAGAAACAGAATTAAAGGATTTGAAATAAAAAAGCACAATCTTGAGGTGACAGCTATTCTTTTTAAATAGGAGTTTAAAACGAAGATACCAGTCAATTTTAACAAGAAAACAACAATGATATAAAACAAATAAGCCCAACTTATACAAGTTAGGCTTATTAAAGAGCGAAAGACGAGGCTCGAACTCGCGACAACCAGCTTGGAAGGCTGGAGCTCTACCAACTGAGCTACTTTCGCATTAACATGGTACAAATATACAGCAAATCTTTTTTTAATTGCAAACTTTTAATGAAATATTTTACTGTTTTTTTATCCTAAATTTACATTAATTTAATTTTTCAACTTAACCAATTAATAAACAAAACTTTAGAAATTGATAACGATTAAAGAAATTGACAAAAAAAACACATATCCTGTTAGACATTTAGTGTTAAGAAAGGGAAAACCTATTGAAACTTGTTATTTTGAAGATGATGAAAAAGATTCAACAAGGCATTTTGGAGTTATTATAGATGAAAAAGTAGTCGGAGTTGTTTCACTATTTGAACAAAAAAATGAAAATTTTAATGAAAACAAACAATATCAAATTAGAGGAATGGCTGTTTTAGATGAATATCAACAAAAAGGATATGGGAAATTATTGATTCAAAAAGTTGAAACTTATTGTTTAAACTTAAAGGCTGACACAATTTGGTTCAATGCAAGAGAGAATGCCAAAAGCTTTTATCAGAAAATGAATTACACTACAAGTGGCAAACCTTTTGATATAAAAAACATCGGATTACATTATATTATGTTTAAGAGGTTGACATAGTGCTTTTTAATCTTTAGAAATAAAACTATATTTGACTGTATGAATAAAAAAAAATACTTTCTTTTTATGTTTTTTACACTTGTTTTTTTACATAGCTGTAAAGAAGAATCAGTCCCTACAAAAGAGTCAAATTTTATTGTGGATCAGGATTCTATTGATCAAATTATCAAACCAGAATTTTTGGAAAAGGAGAACGATGCCATAAAGGACTTATATACCTTATTCGACAATAAAATAATTTGGAATGATGATAAAAACAGAAAAACATTAATTGCCTTTATAAAAAATAGTGAACAAGACGGATTATTTCCTGAAGATTATCATTTAAAAGAAATAGAGTACTTTGAAAAAAATAGGACGAAAATAAATTATAATGATTCACAAATTTTTGATTTATTACTTTCAAACGGATTTAAAGATTTAGCGGATCATTTGCATAAAGGAAAATTAAATCCAAGAGATTTATATAATGATTGGGATTTACCTTATAAAAGTCCAGTTAAAATTGAAAAAATAATTGAAGCTATACAAAAGAATGAAATTAATGATTTGTTAATTGATGTAAGCGTAAAAAACAAACTATACCTAGACTTAAAAGAAGGATTGAAGTCTATACTAAAGAAATCAGACTATAATTTCCCGAAAACAGTTGTTGAAACAAAAATTGTGGCAAATGATTCTTCAAAAACGATTCAAGTTATTAAACAAAAATTAGTTTATTGGGATGATTTGGCTTACAATAACGGAACTTCAATTTATGATCCTGAAACCATTAAAGCAGTAAAAAAATTTCAACAACGAAATAGTTTATCTGCCGATGGAGTAATTGGAAAAGGAACAGTCGAAGCATTAAATTATTCAAAAGAAAAACGAATTGAACAACTAAAAGCTAACTTAGAACGATGGAAATGGTTTCCGGAAGATTTTGGAGAAAATTATATTTCCATAAATATTCCAGAATACAAACTTCGTTTTGTGTTTGAAAATGACACTCTAGAAACTAAGAGAATTGTAGTTGGTAAACCAACAAGAAAAACACCTATATTAACTTCAAAAATTAATAATTTAGTTTTTAATCCAACATGGACTGTTCCTCCAACTATTTTAAAAGAAGATTTAGTTCCTTCTGCTTCAAAAAATCTAAGTTATTTTACCCGCAACCGAATTACCATATTAAATAACAAAAGAGATACTATTAAGCCAAAAGATTGGGATTATAAAAATTACAAACGATACAGATATGTTCAAAGGCCTGGCTACAATAACTCGCTTGGTTTAGTTAAATTTAATTTTCCAAATAAGTACATGGTCTATTTGCATGATACAAATCATCGTGATTATTTTTCGCGTTCATATAGAGCTTTAAGTTCAGGTTGTGTCCGTGTTGAAGAACCTTTGCCTTTTGCAAAAACAATATTAATGAAAGATAATGAAGAATTATGGAAAGAATCTGAAATTGACACTTTAATAAAAAAGGCAAAAACCAAAGTTGTACCAATAAAAATTAATGTAAAAGTTTTTCTATTATATTACACATGCTGGGTTGAAAAAAATCGAATTCTTTTTTGTCCTGATGTTTATAAATTAGATGATGAGCTTTACGAAAAATTAAGACACAAATCCCTTGACAAGACCTGATTTTCTTGAAGGATGATAAATAAATAAAATAGATTTATTCTTAATTTTAGAAATAATTTTACTTGTTAAGTTATTTGGCAAAGCAGGACATCCTTGACTTCTTCCTAATCTACCATTATTTCTTGCAAAAGTTTCACTTACATAATCAGCACCGTGAATTACAATTGCTCTTTCTCTAGCGTTATCATTTATTCCTTTTTCGATTCCATCCAGTTTTAAAGAAGATCCGTGTTTTCCTGTATAAATTTCAGCAGTTAAATAAAAACCAAGACTACTTTGATGAGATTCTGATTTATTTGAAAAATTTGTTGCAAACTCTTCACCAGAATTCATTCCATGAGCAACTAGTGTGTGAAATAGAACTTCATTAGAATTCATATCAATAACCCATAATCTTTTTTGGTTTGAAGACAAACTAAAGTCAATTATAGTTAAAATATTATTTTCAAATTTATTTTGAGATTTTAAATTTTCATATCCTTCAAAAGCTACTTCAAAACTTTCAAGCGAAGGGACTGTTGTAGAATTTTCTTCTATTAAAGAAAATTTTTGTTCTGTTTTTGAAACGGAGTTGTTATTAGCTAAATGCAAAACAACTTCATGCGAATTGGAATTTATTGCTTTTTCATTGGTAGGCTTAGTTGAGAAAAAACTTAAAAAAAGAATAAAATAAATCTTGTAAATCATTGATAATTAGTTGTTAATATTTATCTTGGGGATGGCAAATGT
>NZ_CAXBFR010000086.1:0-12119 GCF_963975005.1 uncultured Flavobacterium sp. | reverse complement strand
GTCATTCTTAAATAAAGGAATTACAATTACGTTTACAGATAAAAGAGAAGTAGATAAAGACGGAAATTTTGTTTCTGAAATTTTTCATTCGGATGAAGGTCTTAAAGAATATATTAGATATTTAGATGCTAATCGCGAGCCAATTATTGGTCACGTAATTTCAATGGATTCTGACAAAGGAGAAATTCCGGTTGAAGTAGCTTTGATTTATAATACAAGTTATACAGAAAATATATTTTCTTATGTTAATAATATTAACACTCACGAAGGAGGAACGCATTTACAAGGTTTTAGAACAGGTTTAACTCGTTCTTTAAAGAAATATGCAGATGCTTCGGGATTGTTAGATAAATTGAAATTTGAAATTTCTGGAGATGACTTCCGTGAAGGATTAACAGCTATTATTTCGGTAAAAGTTGCAGAACCTCAATTTGAAGGACAAACCAAAACAAAATTAGGAAATAGAGAGGTTGTTTCACCAGTTAGTCAGGCTGTTGGTGATATGATTGAAGCTTATTTAGAAGAAAATCCTAATGATGCTAAAATTATTGTTCAAAAAGTAATCTTGGCTGCTCAAGCTCGTCACGCTGCTAAAAAAGCACGTGAAATGGTTCAAAGAAAAACCGTTATGGGTGGTGGTGGATTACCTGGAAAATTATCTGATTGTTCAGAACAAGATCCAGCAAAATGTGAAGTATTTCTTGTTGAGGGAGATTCTGCAGGTGGAACGGCAAAACAAGGTCGTGATAGAATGTTTCAAGCTATTTTACCTTTAAGAGGTAAGATTTTGAATGTTGAAAAAGCCATGCAGCACAAAGTTTTCGAAAACGAAGAGATTAGAAATATATTTACAGCTCTTGGGGTAACCATTGGTACTGAAGAGGATAGTAAAGCATTAAATCTTTCAAAATTAAGATACCATAAAGTAGTTATTATGTGTGATGCCGATGTCGATGGTTCTCACATTTCTACCCTAATCTTAACATTCTTCTTTAGATTTATGAAAGAATTAATTGAAGGTGGACATGTTTATATTGCAGCACCTCCTTTGTACTTAGTTAAAAAAGGAAACAAAAAAGAATATGCTTGGTCAAATGATCAACGTGATTTAATAAATCAAAAAATGGGTGGATCAGCAGCAATTCAAAGATATAAAGGTCTTGGAGAGATGAATGCTGAACAATTATGGGATACAACCATGAATCCAGATTTTAGAACATTACGTCATGTAACGATTGATAGTTTGTCAGAAGCAGATAGAATTTTCTCAATGTTAATGGGAGATGAAGTTCCACCTCGTAGAGAGTTTATTGAGAAAAATGCAGCTTACGCAAATATTGACGCTTAAGATGAACAAATTTGCTACGATTGTTTTATTTTTATTAGTAATAACTACTAATCAATTGAAAGCACAAAATGCTGAAGTATTTCAACAAATAGGGTATCTACTTAATGATGCCCTTTTGTATTCCGATAAGTATATAACTCCAGCCACTGATGCCGCGGTTTATCAAGCATCTTCTGGATGGATGACTTCTACTAAGAAAAAAGGGTTAGGTGAAGTAACATTTGGTGTAAATGCTAATTTGTTTTTTGTGCCTAAATCAGATAGGACTTTCAAGGCAAATAATAATGATTTTGAGTTCTTCACAATAGAAGGTCAAAATAGTGTTGAGGTTCCTACAGCTTTAGGGAACAATGAACAGTATTATTTAGTGGGTGATTTAGGAGGTTCAGAAGTGCGCTTAAAATCACCAGAAGGAGTTAATGAAGAAACTGTTTTTTATCCTTATTTGCAGGCGGGTGTTGGACTTTGGTATGGAACAGAAGTATTAGTTAAATATTCTCCAAAAACTAAACTTAAAAAAGGGGATTATCAAGTTTATGGCGCTGGTTTAAAACATAATTTGGATCAATATTTTTCAGAAAATTTCAATAAAACAATTCATGTATCTGCATTGATTGCTTATTCTAAAGAAAATTTAAGTTTCGATTTTGTTGATATTCAGTCAGCTTATGGAACATTAGGAATTAATTCTTTAGGAAGTAGTATAGACACTTATCAGACTCAAATTAATATATCTAAAACACATAAAAATTTAGAAGTATTATGGGGTGTTATTTTTAACATAAGTGATTTCAATTATAAGTTTGATGGTGAAAAAGGAAGTATTGAAGAAATTGTTCCTTTGCAAGATATATTGAATGATAGAATGAAAGATTTGAGTAAAACTAAAAGAAATTTAATAGGAGAATTTTCTGGTAGATATCAATTTAGCAATTTTTTTGTACAAGGTACACTTGCTTTTGGTAAATTTGTAAACACAAATGTTTCATTACAATATGAATTTTAATTTAATAATTACATAAATAACACAAATATGAAAGTTACAATAGTAGGTGCTGGTAATGTAGGTGCTACTTGTGCAGATGTTATTTCTTATAGAGGAATTGCAAGCGAAGTAGTTTTATTAGACATCAAAGAAGGTTTTGCAGAAGGAAAAGCAATGGATATTATGCAATGCTCAACAACGACAGGTTTTAATACTGTAGTTTCAGGAAGCACAAATGATTATTCTAAAACAGCTAAGTCAGATGTAGTAGTAATTACATCAGGAATTCCAAGAAAACCAGGAATGACTCGTGAAGAATTAATCGGAATTAACGCTGGAATTGTAAAGTCAGTTGCAGAAAATATTTTACAACATTCTCCAGACGCAATTATCGTTGTTGTTTCTAATCCTATGGATACAATGACATATTTGACATTAAAAGCAACAGGTTTACCTAAAAATAGAGTTATTGGAATGGGTGGGGCTTTAGATAGTTCACGTTTCAAATATTTCTTATCACAAGCTTTGCAAAAACCATCAAATGACGTTCAAGGGATGGTAATTGGTGGTCATGGAGATACAACTATGATTCCTTTAACGCGTTTAGCGTCTTACAATGGTTCGCCAGTTGCTAATTTCTTGTCACAAGAAGAGATGGATAAAGTAGCTGCTTCAACTATGGTCGGTGGTGCAACATTAACAGGTTTATTAGGAACTTCAGCGTGGTATGCTCCTGGAGCTTCTGTAGCTTTTTTAGTAGATTCTATCTTAAACAACCAAAAACGTATTATTCCATGTTCAGTCATGTTAGATGGTGAATATGGTCAAAGCGATATTTGTATCGGTGTTCCATGTATCATTGGAAGAAACGGTGTAGAAGAAATTGTTGATATAAAATTAAATGATGCAGAAAAAGCATTATTTGCTAAAAGTGCAGATGCAGTAAGAAATATGAATGCTGATTTGAAATCGGTTTTATAATTCTTTATATTAGTATAAAAATCAGGCTGTTAGTTTTTAACAGCCTTTTTTGTTAAATGTAAAATGACAAATACTAAGAATATTTTAACATTAGTTTGAAATAAAATTGTATAATCCTATTGTATAGTATATATTTGTCCGTTTTTTAAAATACAATAAATTAATTTTTTGAATAATGCAGAATAAAGGACTTATTAAATTTTTCGCAATAATTTTTGCTATTGCTTGTATCTATCAATTAACGTTTACTTATGTAGCGAATAGTTATGCAGAAAAAGCAAAATCATTTGCAAATGGAGATTTCGCAAAAGAGCAAAAATACCTAGATTCTATAGGTAAGGAGAAAGTATACATGGGTAATACTTACAATGAAGTAGTTGCAAAGCAAATCAACAAAGGATTAGACTTAGAAGGTGGAATCAATGTTATCCTACAAATATCTGTTAAAGATATTTTAAGAGGATTAGCTAACAATACTAAAAACTCAGTTTTTAATAAAGCATTAGCAGAAACAGCAAAAAATCAAGTAGGTAACCAAACTTATTTAGATGCTTTCTTTGAAACTTTTGATAAAGAAGCTGCAGCATCAAACACTAAACTATCTAGTGCTGAAATTTTTGGTACAAGAGCATTAGATGATGTTATTAAGTTTAACATGACTAATAATCAAGTAAAACCATTAATTAAGCAAGAAGTTGCTAAATCTGTTGAAAGTGCTTTTGAAGTATTAAGAAAACGTATTGACCAATTTGGTGTTACACAACCTAATATCCAAATGTTAGGAGAAACAGGTCGAATTTTAGTGGAATTACCTGGGGCAAAAGATGTTGACCGTATTAAGAAATTATTACAGGGAACAGCACAATTAGAATTTTGGGAAACATACAAAATTGACGATGTAGCTCAATACATAGTTTCAGTTAATGAAGCGTTAAAGAAAACAGAAATTAAAGAAAAAGATATTAAAGAAACAGTTTCTAAAGGAATTGATTCTTTATTAGTTGATAAAGCAGATACTTTATCAAACCAAGTAAACCCATTATTCGATAAAATTCAGGTTAGTCAACAACCAGGAACTTCAATAATTGGTTATGCTAAACTTTCTGATACAGCAAAAATAAACTCTTATTTAAGAAGAAGTAATATGAAAGCTTTATTGCCAAGTCAATTGGCTGACGTAAAGTTTGCTTGGGGGAAAGTTAATGACAAAACTCCAGATATTACTGAATTATACGCATTAAAAGGTAATAGAGAGAATGTAGCTCCTATAAGTGGAGGTGTTATTACAAATGCAACCGATACTTATGATGGTTCAGGGAAACCTGCTGTTAGTATGCAAATGAACGGTAAAGGAGCTAAAGCTTGGGAAAAAATGACCGGTGAAGTTTCTCAACAAGGAAACGCTATCGCAATTACATTAGATAACACAGTATATTCTGCACCAGGTGTTTCAAAAGGAGCAATTTCTGGTGGAAGTTCTGAAATTTCAGGTTCTTTTACAATTGAAGAAACAAAAGATTTAGCTAACGTATTAAGAGCTGGTAAATTGCCTGCAAGAGCTGATATTTTACAATCTGATGTAGTTGGTCCTTCGTTAGGTCAAGAAGCTATTGATAATGGTATTATGTCATTCATCATAGGATTCTCATTAGTATTATTATGGATGGTTTTCTATTATGGAAAAACTGGATTTTATGCTAATTTAGCATTATTAGTAAATATCCTTTTCATCTTTGGAGCTTTAGCAAGTTTTGGAGCTGTATTAACATTACCTGGTATCGCTGGTATTGTTTTAACGATTGGTATGGCAGTTGATGCTAACGTAATTATCTTTGAAAGAGCTAAAGAAGAATTAGATTCAGGTAAAACAATTGAAGAAGCTGTTAACTATGCATATACATGGAAAGGAGCAATGTCTTCTATTATTGATGCCAATGTAACTACTTTTATTACTGCATTAATTTTATTCTTCTTAGGAACAGGACCAATTAAAGGTTTTGCAACTACATTACTTATTGGTATTTTAACTTCATTGTTTACTGCAATTTTTATAACTAGAATATTTTTAGATTGGAGTATTTCTAAAGGAGAAAAATTAGCGTTTTCAACATCTATTACTAAAAACTGGTTCAAAAACATGAACTTCGATTTCTTAGGAAAAAGAAAAATTGCATATGCTATTTCAGGAGTTTTAATCGCTTTATCTTTATTCTCAATATTTACAAAAAGTTTAAATTTAGGGGTAGATTTTGTTGGAGGAAGAACTTACCAAGTACGTTTTGACAAAGCTGTTGTAGCTCCAGATGTTACTAAAGATTTAGTAGCTACTTTCGGAAGTGCAGAAGCTAAAGTTTTTGGTAACGATAATCAGTTAAAAATTACTACTAAATATAAAGTTAACGAGGAAAGTGAAGGAGTTGACAAGGAAGTAAACGAAAAATTATACGAAGCTTTAAAGCAATACTTGCCAGCTAATTTATCATATAAAGAATTTGTTACTTCTTATGAAGGAAAAAAATATGGTGTAATGCAATCTTCTAAAGTATCTGGAACTATTTCAAAAGATATTAAAAGTAACTCAATCTGGGCTGTTTTTGGTTCTTTATTTGTTGTGTTCTTATATTTAATGATTTCATTTAAAAAATGGCAATTTGGACTTGGAGCTGTTCTAGCTGTTGCGCATGATGTAATTATCGTATTAGGTATATTCTCATTCTTCTATAATATTTTACCATTTAACATGGAAATTGACCAAGCATTTATTGCAGCTATCTTAACGGTAATTGGTTACTCATTAAATGATACCGTAATTGTATTTGACAGAATTCGTGAATACTTAGATTATAATTCTACTTCAGATTTTGATGGCTTAGTTAATAAAGCAATTAACACAACATTAAGTAGAACAATCAATACTTCTGCTACTACATTAGTAGTTTTAGTTGCGATATTTATCTTAGGTGGAGAAACCATCAGAGGATTCGTATTTGCTATTTTAGTTGGTATCTTAGTAGGTACATATTCTTCATTATTCGTTGCAACACCAATTATGCGTGATTCAATGAGTGAAAAAGAAAAATTAAAAATGGCTCAATTTAAAAAAGAAGATTAGTCAAAAAAAAATAAGTTTAAAAAAAATCCTAAAATGAAAATTTTAGGATTTTTTTTTGATTAACTCTTTCTATATTTGTTTTAATTTTAACTTCAAAATATATGAAAAAACTTATTTTAGGATTGTTGCTTTTGCCTTTTATTTCTATTGCTCAAAATGAAGAATCAAAAGAGTATAAAGGAGAAATTAAATCAAACCTTTTTGATTTAGTTGTTGGAAAATCTTTTAACGTTGGTTATGAACACTTTCTTAAAGGAAATCAATCTGTTCAGTTTGATGTAACGCTATTCGATACCTATTCTTACATTGATGCTTCGGAATTAGAAAAAAACGGCTTAGTTGGCTTACAGGCAACTTATAATATTTACTTTGCTAAAAGTAAGAAACAACATGGTTTTGCATTTTCACCTTTTTTAAAATATAGAGTTGGTAAACAAGAAATTATAGATTACTATTACTTCTATGATTATAATACTGGTACAAGTACAAGTAATAATATGAATAGAGAGTTTGATTTAAGTGGTTTAGAAGCAGGTTTTGGAGTAAGTCATAAATGGCTTTTTAATGATAAAATTAGCCTTACCTTAGGTTCTCAAATTGCTAGAAATTTTTCAAATTCAAAAGAGATCAGTGATAACTATTCAGACATAAATTTCAAAGCCCACGTAACTTTAGGATTTAGATTATAAATAAAAAAAAAGACCTTAAATCACTTTAAGGTCTTTTTTTTAAATAGCATATAATTTATTATGCTACTTTCTTAGCTCTAAACATAAAGAATAATCCAGCAATAATAAATGGAATACTTAACCATTGTCCTGTTGATAATAACCCAAGACTTTCTTCAAATCCACCTTGGCTTTCTTTAACGTATTCTACAAAGAACCTTACAGTCCAAAGTAGTACTAAAAAAGTTCCAAAAAGTAAACCCTGATTGTTTCTAGCATCAGTTCTCCAGTACATATAGAAAAGAATAGCAAATACAAATATATAGCCAAAAGCTTCATATAGCATAGCAGGATGTTTTGGAGTAACTTGGGCTAAAACTTCAGAAAATTGAGGATTAGTTTCTATGGCTTTATAAGCATCATTTACATCAGAAATATTAGTTTTCTCAAATGCTTCTCTAGGATTGAATTTGTCTCTAATGAATTTAATTCCTAACGAAGAAGTAGTTTCTTTTCCAACAATTTCTGAATTAAAAAAGTTACCTAAACGAACAAATATAGCTCCACTCGCAACCGGAATTACAATTCTATCTAAAACCCATAAAATTGGTTTCTGAACTACTTTTTTGCTATAGAAGTACATAACTAAAATGATCGCAATTGCAGCACCATGACTTGCTAAACCTGCAAATCCTGTAAACTCCCAACCATCAACAGTTTCACGAATAGGTAATAATATTTCTACAGGATGTTGACTAAAATAAGCCCAATCATAGAAAAATACGTGGCCTAATCGAGCACCAATTAAAGTAGCAACTACAGTATATACAAAAAGATTATCTAGTTTTTCAATAGATTGCCCTTCGCGATTGTAAATGCCTTTCATAATGTACCAACCTAGTCCGAAAGCAACTACAAACATTAAGCTATAAAATCGAAGGGTAATAATACCTAAATCAAATCCTTCGGAAGGATTCCAAACCATATATAATGCGTTATTCATAAGTGAGTGTTCTAATAAGGGGTAAAAATAAAGATTATTATTTGTTTAGATGTTAAAAAAGATTCAAAATTCAATTGCAATGACAATTTCTATATCAAAATTCAAAAAAAAGATTATTCAAATTTCTTTAATTTCTCAAATCTGTGTTTCTAATATTTTTTTGAATTCAATAATTTTCAATTACAATACCAAAAATCAATTGCTATTAGTTGAGTCTCAATCACTATAACCGAACACTAAAATCATGGAACAGGATCATAGCCACTTTTTCCCCAAGGATGACAACTAACAATCCTTTTAATAGCTAACCAACCACCTTTAAATAAACCATGTTTTTGTAAGGCTTCAACAGTATAATGAGAACATGTTGGTTCAAAACGACAAGCTGCAGGTGTAAATGGAGAAATTACACCTTGATAAAAACGTACCAAAAGCACAAAAGGAAAAATTAATATTTTTTTTAAACTTATTTTCAAAATTTACTATTTTCAACCTATAAGCCTACAAATTAAAACTCGTTCCATCTTTACCGTCTTTCAAGATAACTCCTGTAGCAGCAAGTTTATCACGGATTTCATCAGACAAAGCCCAGTTTTTATTAGCTCTAGCTTCATCCCTCATAGTGATTAGCATCTCAACAACTCCTGTTAATTTATCTGTATTGTTACTAGAAGATTTTACATTTTTAATTCCTAAAACATCAAACACAAATGCATTCAAGGTTTCTTTTAACATTGCAATATCATCTGCAGTTAAAGTCTCTTTTTTATCGTTTACTAAATTGATATATTTTATGCCTTCAAACAAATTTGCAATTAGAATTGGAGTGTTAAAATCATCATTCATAGCAGTATAACATTGCTGTTTCCATTTCTCAATAGATAGAGTAGAAGTATTACTAGGTACCAATTTGTCTAATAAAGCAATTCCTTCCATCAAGCGATTAAAGCCTTTTTCAGCAGCAACCATAGCATCATTAGAAATATCTAAAACACTTCTATAATGTGCTTGTAAGAAACAAAAACGAATAACATTAGCACTAAAACTTTTTTCAAAAAACGGATTGTTTCCGCCTATTAATTCCATAGGTAAAACATAATTACCTGTTGATTTACTCATACGAAGTCCATTCATGGTCAACATGTTTGTATGCATCCAATAGTTCACAGGTGAATGTCCAAAACTAGCTTTAGCTTGAGCAATTTCACATTCATGATGTGGAAATTTTAAATCCATTCCACCTCCGTGAATATCAAAATTTTCACCCAAATATTTCGTGCTCATGGCAGTACATTCCAAATGCCAACCAGGAAAACCAGCTCCCCAAGGAGAATTCCATCGCATGATGTGTGCAGGAGAAGCATTTTTCCAAAGCGCAAAATCTTGTGGATTTTTTTTCTCACTTTGTCCATCTAAATCTCTAGTATTAGCAAATAGCTCTTCCACATTACGGTTGCTTAATTCGCCATAATTTAAGCCTTTTTTATTGTATTCTAATACATCAAAATACACAGAACCATTACTTTCATAAGCAAAACCATCAGCAATCATGCGTTGTGTTAATTCAATTTGCTCTATAATGTGTCCTGTTGCTGTTGGCTCAATAGTTGGTTCTAAAAAATTAAATTCTTGTAAAACCTTATGAAAATCAACTGTATATTTCTGAACAATTTCCATCGGTTCTAATTTCTCCAATTTTGATTGTTTCACAAAACGATCATTTTCTACATCGCCATCATCAGTCAAATGACCTGCGTCAGTGATATTTCTTACATATCGAACATTATAACCCAAATGCAATAAATACCTATAAATCACATCAAAACTCATAAAAGTTCTCACGTTACCTAAATGTACATTACTATAAACCGTTGGTCCACAAACATACATACCCACATTTCCTTCAGAAATCGGAGTAAATAATTCCTTTTTTCCAGATGTAGTATTATATAAGTTTAACGAATTGTTTTTGTAAAGTTGCATATTTTTTATTTTTCTTGAAGCTAATCCTGCTATTCGCTATATCTTTTTATTTAGAAAATAAATAAAAAGGATACCGCTACTATCAGGGCTAGGACAATGATTTTCAGTTGAAATTATTTCGTAAAATTAAAAAGCAGTTTCCATTTTAATATAATCCAAAAACTCTCTTCTTACGTTGTCTTCCTTGAATTTTCCACCAAATTTGGCAGTAACCGTACTACTTTCTATGTCTCTAATTCCTCTAGAATTTACGCATAAATGTTTGGCGTCAATAACACAAGCTACATCTTCTGTTCCTAATACTTTCTTAAGTTCTTCAACAATCTGAATATTCAAACGTTCTTGTACTTGAGGCCTTTTAGAAAAATAATCAACAATTCTATTCATTTTAGATAAACCAACAACAGTTCCGTTAGAAATATAGGCAACATGTGCTCGACCTACAATAGGTAGTAAATGATGTTCGCAAGTAGAATAGACAACTATGTTTTTTTCTACCAACATTTCGTTGTATTTGTATTTGTTGTCAAAGGTAGAAGAACTAGGTTTTTTAGCTGGATTTAATCCGCCAAAAATTTCTTTTACAAACATTTTTGCAACGCGGTTTGGAGTGCCTTTTAGACTGTCGTCTGATAAGTCCATTCCAAGTGTATTTAAGATGCTTTCAACATCTTTCTTAATTAATTCAATTTTCTCTTCATCAGAAATAGCAAAAGCATCCGCTCTTAAAGGTGTATTAGTACTTGTTCCAATATGGTTTTCGCCAATTTCTAAATTAAAATCTTCGTTTTTAGACATATTATTATGCAATAAGTTTATAGCAATTTTTTAAAGTGCAAAGATAAATAATAAACTTTAAAAAAGAGTAGAAATGTTAAAACTATACATTTTAATATATTTTGTTTAATTTAATGTTAATTTTTTGTACATTTCGGCACCCTTAATTAACTATTATTTTATAAAAATATGAAAGTAAAAGTACTTTTAACATTATTGCTATTTATCACATCTATCAGTATAAAAGCGCAAGAATCAAAGAGCAAATGTGACTTTGAGTATTCTGTTCGTGGAGAAAAAAGTCAAGAAGGTTTAAACTTTGAAGACAGATTTGTAAATTTTAAATGGGAAGTTTCTAAATTGTCTCAAAAAGTTGAAATTTCAATAGAAGTTGTTAAAATTTTCGATTGTTTTAATGCTATTGAAGGAAAACAATTAGATTCTTATATTTTTATAAATCTTAAAGATGAAGAATTATTGAATAAAAATTCTTTTAAAATATTGCATACAACTATGGTTGCAAAATGTTTTAAATGGAGAGTAATTGTGAAATCTGATTCATGCACAGATCAAACAGATTGGAATTATTATTCATTTCTTGATTAATTTATTACTATGAAAAAAATATACATAATATTTACGATTTTTTGCTTAAATTTTATTTATGCTCAAAGTCCTACCTGTGATACTGCATCAGCTTTTTGTGCTGGAGGTTCAACATTAACTTTTGCAAATTCAACAAATGTTCCTTCATTAGGGGGCATTGGGTGTTTAAGTACAACCCCTAATCCTGCATGGTTCTACATGACTATAAGTCAATCTGGTACATTAAATTTTTTATTAACACAAGGAAGTAATGCTCCAAATTATAACAATCAAGATGTAGATTTTATAGTATGGGGGCCTTTTACTGCACCAAATTGTACTGATTTATATGGTTTCCCTGTTGGAAATACTACAATTCCTAATAACGTAGTTGATTGTAGTTATTCTGGTTCTGCTACTGAAAACGTTGATATTGTAGGTGCAGTTGCTGGTCAAGTATATATGGTTTTAATTACCAATTTTTCTAATCAAGCTGGTCAAATTACATTAACACAAACTAATTCTGGAATAGGTGCTGGAGCTACAGATTGTAATGTGGTTTGTGGTGTAAGTTTAGG
Source organism: uncultured Flavobacterium sp. (assembly GCF_963975005.1). Classification (GTDB taxonomy): domain Bacteria; phylum Bacteroidota; class Bacteroidia; order Flavobacteriales; family Flavobacteriaceae; genus Flavobacterium. The sequence goes on along the minus strand of NZ_CAXBFR010000086.1, from coordinate 99 downwards.
ACCAGATCAAATTTTTTGTAGTACATCAGTTACTTGTTATACACTTGATGCTAATTTCAATTCACCTACAACTCAGCCAGGAACTCCGGTTTTTGTCTG
>NZ_CAXBFR010000085.1:0-12525 GCF_963975005.1 uncultured Flavobacterium sp. | reverse complement strand
TTCTATTAAAAATAAATGATTACCTTCAAAAAAATAAATGCAAATACAAGAATGAAATCTAGCGAAATAGACCTGTATAAAGAATTAAAGAAGTATTTTGGATTTAACCAATTTAAAGGATTACAAGAAGGTGTTGTAAAAAGTATCATTACTGGAAACAATACTTTTGTAATTATGCCAACAGGTGGAGGGAAATCTTTGTGTTATCAACTTCCTGCATTGGTTTTGGGCGGAACAGCTATTGTTGTTTCACCTTTAATTGCTTTAATGAAGAACCAAGTAGATGCCATGCGAAGCATAAGTTCAGAATATGGAATAGCTCATGTTTTAAATTCTTCACTAACTAAAACGGAAATAAATCAGGTTAAAGCAGATATTAGATCAGGTGTCACAAAATTATTATATGTAGCACCAGAATCATTAGCTAAAGAAGACTATATTAATTTTTTTAATGAAGTGCCTGTGTCATTTGTCGCAATTGATGAAGCACATTGTATTTCAGAATGGGGACACGACTTTAGACCAGAATATAGAAATTTAAGAAACATCATAAGGTTGCTTGGAGATATTCCAATTATTGGATTAACTGCAACCGCTACGCCAAAAGTGCAAGAAGACATCCTAAAAAACTTAGAAATGTCTAACGCCAACACTTTTAAAGCTTCATTTAATAGACCAAACCTGTACTATGAAATCCGTACAAAAACTAAAAATGTTGAATCAGATATTATTAGATTTATAAAACAGCACAAAGGGAAATCGGGTGTTATTTATTGTTTAAGTCGTAAAAAAGTTGAAGAAATAGCGCACGTTCTTCAAGTAAACGGAATTTCTGCGGTTCCTTATCACGCTGGATTAGATGCAAAAACTAGAGCAAGACATCAAGATATGTTCTTAATGGAAGATGTTGATGTTGTTGTAGCAACAATTGCATTTGGTATGGGAATTGACAAACCAGATGTTCGATTTGTAATTCACCATGATATTCCAAAATCATTAGAAAGTTATTATCAAGAAACGGGTCGTGCTGGTCGTGATGGAGGAGAAGGGCATTGTTTAGCTTACTACTCATACAAAGATGTTGAGAAATTGGAAAAATTCATGTCAGGAAAACCAGTTGCTGAACAAGAAGTTGGTTTTTCTTTGTTGCAAGAAGTTGTGGCTTATGCTGAAACTTCAATGAGTCGTAGAAAATTTTTACTGCATTATTTTGGAGAAGAATTTGACGATGTAAATGGAGATGGAGCAGACATGGATGATAATGTACGCAATCCAAAGAAAAAAGTTGAAGCCCAAGATCAAGTCGTGATTTTGCTAAATATGGTAAGAGATACTAAGCAAATATTTAAATCAAAAGAATTGATTTTTGCTTTAGTCGGAAAAGTAAATGCTATTATTAAAGCCCAAAAAATAGATGTTCAACCTTACTTCGGAAAAGGAAGTGCTTTTGAAGAAAGATATTGGATGGCTTTAATTCGTCAGGTCTTAGTAGATGGGCTATTAGGAAAAGATATTGAAAGTTATGGCGTTCTAAAAACAACAGCCAAAGGAGAAGCTTATTTAAAAAACCCAACTTCATTTATGATGTCAGAAGACCATGAATATAATGAAGTAGAAGATGATGCAATTGTAACAGCATCTAAATCAACAGGAATTGCTGATGAAGTATTAATGGCAATGTTGAAAGATTTACGTAAAAAAGAAGCAAAAAAATTAAGTGTACCACCATTTGTGATTTTTCAAGATCCGTCTTTAGAAGATATGGCTTTAAAATACCCTATTTCTATAGTAGAACTTAGTAATATTCACGGAGTTGGAGAAGGGAAAGCTAAAAAATATGGACCTCCTTTTATAGCCTTAATTAACAGATATGTTGATGAAAATGATATAACTCGTCCAGATGATTTAGTAGTTAAATCTACAGGAGCAAATTCAGGATTAAAACTTTATGTTATTCAGAATGTAGATAGAAAATTAGCGTTGGATGATATTGCAAAAGCTAAAGGTTTATCGATGGATGATTTGTTAAAAGAAATGGAGCAAATCGTTTATTCAGGAACAAAATTAAATATAAAATATTGGGTTGATGATATATTAGATGATGAACAACAAGAAGAAATTCATGATTATTTTATGGAATCTGAATCTGATAAAATAGATGCTGCACTAAAAGAATTTGACGGTGATTATGATACTGAAGAGTTACGCTTAATGAGAATTAAGTTTATTAGTGAAGTGGCAAATTAGTAATTGAAATTCCAATATTTTAAATTCCAAATTCCAAATTATAATAGTTGGAATTTGGAATTTATTTTTTTAGAATTTTATTCAAAAACTTCCCCACGATGAGGTTTCAAGGCATCGCGAACCATAATCATATCTTTTTCTTCTACAACCATAAAAGCAATAGCATACATCTCGTTTAGAATTTCAAAGCCTGTATTATTTGAACCTAGTTTTTCAGTTATGATGAATTCTTTTAAATGAATTTCATGATGTTCAGCTGTTTTCGCTGACATTACGCCTCTAAAATCCCAAATTAATTTTATTTTTCTCATTATTTCTTTTTCAAGAGACAAAGTTACAAAGTCAAGTTTCAAATTACTATTTTTGCAATATATATTTTTCTAAATTTCTAAATATCCGAACATTTTAAGAAATGCCAAAAGAATTCCAATTTCAAGTTGCACCAGAAGTAGTTACAAATGAAAATTTGTTAGCACAAGCCGTTGCAAAACAACTGCAAATTTCTGTAAAAGATATTCAGAAAGTAATCGTTCAAAAACGGTCCGTTGATGCTCGTCAAAAAGCTGTTAAATTCAACGTCAAAGGACAAGTTTTTTTGCAAAATGAATCTTTTGTGGATACTGAAATTCAATTACCAAATTACCCAAATGTTTCCAATAAACAAGAAGTTGTTGTCGTTGGTGCTGGTCCAGCAGGATTGTTTGCAGCTTTACAATTAATAGAATTAGGCTTAAAACCAATTGTCATTGAAAGAGGAAAAGATGTTCGTGGAAGAAGAAGAGATTTAAAATCCATAAACGTTGAAGGAATAGTAAATGAAGATTCCAATTATTGTTTCGGTGAAGGTGGAGCAGGAACTTATTCAGACGGTAAATTGTATACACGTTCCAAAAAGCGTGGCGATGTAGATAGAATTTTACAACTTTTAGTCGCTTTTGGTGCAACGTCCGAAATTTTAGTGGAAGCTCATCCACATATTGGAACCAATAAATTACCTCAAATTATTCAGGATATTCGTGAGAAAATTATCGAATGTGGTGGACAAGTTTTATTTGAAAAAAGAGTCACAGATTTTACTATAAAAAGCAATGAAATTCAAGGAGTAGTTTTGCACGATGGAACTGCAATTGAATCCAATAAAGTCATTTTAGCAACCGGTCATTCTGCCAGAGATATTTTTGAATTATTACATAAAAAAGATATTTTTATTGAAGCTAAACCTTTTGCGCTTGGAGTAAGAGCAGAACATCCACAGGAATTGATAGATAAAATTCAATATTCATGTGATTTTCGTGGTGAATTTTTGCCTCCAGCACCCTATTCAATTGTAAAACAAGTTGCTGGTCGTGGCATGTATTCGTTTTGTATGTGTCCAGGTGGTGTAATTGCTCCTTGTGCTACGAGTCCAGGTGAAGTAGTTACTAATGGTTGGTCACCTTCTAAAAGAGATCAAGCAACAGCTAATTCGGGAATTGTAGTTGAATTAAAATTAGAAGATTTCAAATCATTTGAAAAATTCGGACCTTTAGCTGGTATGGAGTTTCAAAAGGACATAGAACAAAAAGCTTGGCAATTAGCAGGAGAAACTCAAAAAGTTCCTGCTCAGAGAATGGTAGATTTTACTCAAACGAAAGTTTCATCATCGATACCAAAAACATCTTATGTGCCAGGAACAACTTCTGTAGAATTAGGAGAAGTATTTCCAAATTTCTTAACTCAAACCATGAGAGAAGGATTTGTACAATTTGGTAAATCTATGAATGGTTATTTCACCAATGAAGCTATTTTACATGCACCAGAAAGTAGAACATCTTCACCAGTCAGAATTCCAAGAGATAATCAAACGTTAGAACATGTTCAAATTAAAGGATTATATCCTTGCGGTGAGGGAGCAGGTTATGCAGGTGGTATTATTTCAGCAGCTATTGATGGCGAAAAATGTGCTTTAATGATTTCAGAATCGATAAAAGCATAATTCAACAGCCGTTAAACTTTTACTAAAATTATTTTTGAGCCTTAAAATGGTACTTTTTTCGTATTTTTGAAGTGAAATAAAAATCATGATTGAAGAAAAAGTAATTTTAGTTGATATCAACGATGAACCTATAGGTTTAATGGAAAAAATGGCTGCTCACGAACAAGCCCTATTGCATCGTGCCTTTTCTGTTTTTGTATTAAATGATAAAAATGAAGTCATGTTGCAACAACGTGCATCAAACAAATACCATTCCCCACTTTTGTGGACAAATACATGTTGTAGTCATCAACGAGCAGGTGAATCAAATATTCAAGCAGGAAAAAGACGTTTAGAAGAAGAAATGGGCTTTGTCACAGAGCTTAAAGAACTTTTTCATTTCATCTACAAAGCCCCTTTTGATAATGGATTAACTGAACACGAACTAGACCATGTAATGATTGGTTATTCAAATGATGATCCAAAAATAAATTTAGAGGAAGTCGAGAGTTGGAAATGGATGAAAATTGAAGCTATCAAAAATGATATGGAAATCCATCCTGAAATTTACACGGTTTGGTTTAAAATCATTTTCGATAAATTTTACCATTATTTAGAAAGCCATAAAATATAAAAATTCACCAGTCAAAAAAATCGTTAATAAACAATATTAAATCAAATGAGAGTAACCGTTTCAAGAAAAGCCCATTTTAATGCAGCCCATCGATTATTTCGAAAAGATTGGTCAATGGAAAAGAATACCGCTGTTTTTGGAAAATGCAACAACCCGAATTTCCATGGTCATAATTATGAATTAATTGTAAGTGTAACTGGTGAAATCGATCAAGAGACAGGTTTTGTTGTAGACGTAAAGATTCTCTCAGATTTAATTAAAGAACACATTGAAAACGCATTTGATCATAAAAATTTAAATGTGGATGTGTCTGATTTCGAAAATTTAAATCCAACAGCTGAAAATATTGCCGTAGTAATTTGGAATAAATTACGACCTTATATTGATCAAAAAAATGATTTAGAAGTCGTTTTATATGAAACACCTAGAAATTTTGTAACCTATAAAGGAAATTAATATGGCAATTAGTAAAGGTGATATAGTACCAAACTTCAAAGCAAAAACACAATCAGGTGAAAAATTTGAATTGTCAAATTACAAAGGAAAACCTTTAGTGATTTATTTTTACCCAAAAGACAATACACCAGGTTGTACAACTCAAGCATCTAGTTTTAGAGATCAATATCAGGATTTTCAAGATTTAGGTGCAGAAGTAATTGGTGTTAGTGGTGATTCTGAAGATTCACATGATAAGTTTGCTCAAAAACATAAATTACCTTTTATATTATTGTCCGACGGAAATAAAAAAATAAGAAATATTTTTGGTGTTCCAACTCATTTTTTTGGGCTATTACCCGGAAGAGTCACTTATATTATTGATAAAGAAGGAAAAGTAGTTTCTGTTTTCAACAGTATCAAAGCGAATGTTCATATTGAGCATGCTTTAGAAATGGTTAAAAAAATGAAGTAGGTTAAATTAATCTATACTTTTTATTCATTTGACTTTAATTAAGCGGTTTTTGTCGAAAAATCACTTTTCAAACCACATATATTGTACATATTTGTATGGTAAATAAGAATAATATGAAATTATACCCATTAACATTTGAACCCATTTTTAAGGAACGTATTTGGGGTGGAACAAAACTAAAAACATATTTAAATAAACCTATTTCTTCTGATATTACTGGAGAAAGTTGGGAATTATCTACAGTTCCAAATGACATTAGTGTTGTAAATAATGGTTTTTTAAAAGGGAAAAATGTTAATCAATTGATTGAATTATATCCTAATGAGTTTTTAGGTGCAGAAGTTATAGAGCGATTTGGAACTGAATTTCCATTGTTGTTTAAATTTATTGATGCCAAACAAGATTTATCTATTCAACTACATCCAAATGATGAATTAGCCAAAAAGCGTCATAATTCTTTTGGAAAAACAGAAATGTGGTATGTTATGCAAGCTGATGAAAATGCTCGTTTAATTGTTGGTTTCAAAGAAAATTCAAATCCAGAGGAATATAAAAATGCATTAGAAAATAAAAATTTGGTTGCTATCTTAAACGAAGTTGAGGTCAAAGCTGGAGATGTTTTCTTTTTAGAAACTGGAACTATTCATGCTATTGGAGCTGGAATTGTAATTGCAGAAATTCAACAAACTAGTGATGTAACTTATAGGGTTTATGACTTTGATAGAGTAGATGCTAATGGAAACCAAAGAGAATTACATACTGAATTAGCTTTAGATGCATTAAATTATAATATAACGGAAGCTCATGTTCAGTATGATTCTAAAATAAATAGAAGCAACAAAGTAGTAGATTGTAAGTATTTTAAAACTAATATTATTCCGTTACAAGAAGTTTATATTTGGAAAAAAACTAAAGAAGCTTTTACGGTTTTAATGTGTACTCAAGGTGAATTTGAATTGGAATACAACAATACTATTTCAAAATATAAAATGGGTGATACAGTTTTGATTCCAGCTATTTTAGATGAAGTTTTGCTAAAAGGAAATGCAACTCTGTTAGAAATTTCTATTTAATTTGTTGTTTGACAAATATATTGTGTAATTTTGCATCAAATTTTAAAATAAGAAAAAATGGCAAGCGTTAAGAACTTGAAAAAAGAAATCAACTACGTTTTAGGAGATATTGTAAACATCGTTTACGTTTGGGAAATGACTAATGGAGGAAAACCAACAGAAGAATCAGATAAATTAGTAGATGAAATTTACGAAACATTTGATGGATTAATGTCAAAAACAAATATTAAGAAAGTAGAAGACAAAAAAGGTCACTTTAAACAAATTCGTTCAGAGTACGAAGCAGCTGCTAATCAGTTTGTTGCAAAATTGAATGAATTAAATTAAAAAAATCATTAAAAAAAGTGCGATTTTTGTTTGGAAATTAAAAATACAAACATATATTTGCACTCGAAATTTGAGTTGCCAGCGTAGCTCAGCTGGCTAGAGCAGCTGATTTGTAATCAGCAGGTCGTGGGTTCGAGAACTTTATTTTTATTCTACTTTTTTTCTTTCTTCAATATAAGATTTTAACATCTTGCCATATTTTGATTTAGCTACCTCTGGTTTCATTTTAGCTTCAATGCTATCTAAATACCTTACATTGATGTCAGCTATCTCTGAAAGCGCTAAAAAAGGGGCAATTTCTCTATCTGCATGTACTGTTGCGAAATTAGCAATGTATAAATATTTCTTTCGGGTCAATTTATTAGCTTCAGAAGAAATGCTATCCATACTATTTTTGTTCTTTTTTTTATAGTTTTCTAGTTCTTTTTCAACTAAACCCATGTTCTTGTCATTAAATTTAGCCATCATTTGTTTAAACTCATTATACAAAACCTGATTCTTAGAACCTGTTATTTTGGCATCAGCAAAAAATGAATTTAAAGTGGTTTCAATTTTCATTTCACCTGGTTCAGCAAAAAAGGGTAAGTTGTTGTCAATTGAATTGGTTTGTCCTCTATCTAAAAACAAATACAACATTTCTGGACTTTCAATATTCAAATATGTATCAAATTTTGAATCACCTTTTATCATAATACTATCTAAAACAACTAAGCTCGAATCTTGTACTTGTTGAATGTATAATTTTCCTTGACTTAGGCCTTTAATATTTCCGGTTAAGTGTAAGTTTTTGCCATCGTTATCTTTTTTATTACATGAAACAAGACCAATGATGACTAGAGCTAAAGCAATTATTTTTTTTGACATTTTAATGTTTAATTTATTTTTCAAAAGTAATTATTTTTTTTGATTTTAGAATTTTCAGCTATTAGATTTTCACAAACCCTTTTAACCTTATAAACTCATAACCTTTTAATCCTTTAATTTTTATTTAGGAGATGCAACTTCCATTAAATAAGCACAAAATATTGCGCCATAAGTTCCAACTACATAACCGAAAATAGCTAATAACACTCCAACACTGGCTAATGAAGGATGAAAAGCAGAAGCGACTACTGGTGCAGAAGCAGCACCACCTACATTAGCTTGACTTCCAACGGCAATGAAGAAATAAGGAGCTCTAATTAATTTAGCTACTCCAAAAATGATGATAAAATGAATTAGCATCCAAACAATTCCAATAGCAATTAGTCCTGGATTATCCATAACCGAACCTAAATCCATTTTCATTCCGATTGAAGCTACTAATATGTAAATAAAAATACTTCCAATTTTTCCTGCTCCTGCACCATCATAAGATTTTAATGGGGTAAATGACAATGAAATTCCGATTATTGTAGCAATTGTTATCATCCAAAAGAATTCACCTCCAAAAGTAGAAGCGAAGCTTTTAACATCATTTACACTTTCAAAATTATTTTTAAAAAATGTGCTAAGAATGCTTGCTCCAAAATGGGATAAGGCAACAGCAAAGAATGCAATAGCTAAAATAATCATATAGTCATTTAAAGAAGGGCTACGTTTAACACTTTCTTGATAATTAGAAACTTTGTCTTGTAATTCTTGTACCGATGAATTATCAGCTTTTAACCATTTGTTGATGATTTCTTTTTTACCAATTCCGTATAAAAGAAAAGCCATTCCAAGATTTGCCACAACAATATCAACCAAAACCATGGCTCCATATTTTTGTGAGTTGTATTTGAAAATTTCCAACATAGCTGCCTGATTTGCTCCACCACCAATCCAACTTCCTGCAATGGTTGAAAGCCCTCTCCAGACGGCATCTGGACCAGCTCCTCCAACTGTTTCAGGTGAAACGATAGATATTAATAGAATTGCAATTGGACCTCCTAAAATAATCCCTACAGTTCCTGCCAAGAAAATAATTAAGGCTTTTGGGCCAAGATTTAATAACGCTTTTAAATCAATGCTTAATGTCATTAAAACTAAAGCAGCAGGTAGTAAATAACGACTTGCTATAAAATAAACATTAGAACTTTTTTCTACTTCATCCCCAGCATCATTTATTGTTATCCATTCTGGTGAAATGATGTTGAGAGAATTTAGTATAGCTGGTAATAAATAACACATCAAAAGTGCTGGAACAACACCATAGAATTTTTTCCAAAAACCTTCTTCTTTGGACGAAGTGTAAAACACAAGTCCTAATAAAAGCATTAAAATTCCAAAAACTATAGTATCATCCGTAAAAAAAGGTGCGTTTCTCATGTAAATTGTTTAAGTGACGAAAATAAACAAAAAATCCTCAAAATACTATGTAAATTGAGGATTCTGTTTTGATTGTCCTAGTTTGTTTAGATCATGAATCAAGTTCAGGTTGACAAAATAGAATGATTAACCTTTCAACCAAGCTTCACGTAAAGCTTTTTTGCTATCATCAGTTGCCATATAACCTTCTTTGATTTCTTTAGGCATAACAACTTTTCCTTTGATGTCTATTTCTTTTCCATCACGTCTGATTTTCATAGTGATTGCATCACCATCTTTCCATCCAAATGAAGCTCCAACAGTTTGATTTATGTTAGTTAAATCTAATTTTGTTTCGTTAATTTCAAGAAGAATATCATTGTTTTTTAACCCTAATTCTTTCATGAAAGCATTGATTTCAATTTCTGGTAAATAGAAAAATGCTTTTGTTTCAGGATTATATGAAATGATAGGTTGATTTCCACCTACTAAAAACGGATTTCCAGTTGCTTCTACTTTTGCTTCTGTTACTCCCATTTTTGCAAAATAATCTGCGTAAGGAATTGGTGTTTCACCTGCTACATATTTGTTTAAGAAAGCTCCAACTTCAGGGTACGTTAATTCAGTAATTTTACTAAATAATTCTTCATCTTTAAACGCTTTTTTAGTTCCGTATTCATTCGATAAATCTTGCATTAATTGCAAAATTCCTTTTTGACCGTTACTTTTTTCTCTAATTTCAATATCTAAACACATAACATTTACATATTGATCTTTGTAAGGGTCTTTTAAAACGTTTTTACTCATTTTAGTAAAACTCATTTTGTCATTCATGCTAGAAGCTTGAGCAATTTTTTCTGACATTCTTTCAAAAAACGCATCTTCTTCAATTAAACCTTGGTTAACTTGAAATAAATTGGCGAAATATTCAGTCACACCTTCATACATCCATAAATGTTCAGACATTTGAGGTTTATTGAAATCAAAATATTGAATTTCGTTAGAATGAACCGTTAATGGCGTTACAATATGAAAAAATTCATGAGAAACTACATTTTTTAATTGTTCTTGAAGCATTTCTAGTCCCATAACTTCTGGCATAACAACAGTCGTAGAAGTTGGATGTTCTAAAGCTCCAAATCCTTTTGCATCCGTTGGAGTCATGCTAGAAAGGTATAACAAGATTGCGTATTTTTTTGTGGCGTCAAATTTTCCTAAGAATTTCTTTTGAGCACGCATCATGTTTTCCATGTAAGGTGTAATTTCTTTTGCTGTATATTTTCCTGTTGGAGAATAAACAGAAATGATAATTTCCATATCATCAACCATAAATGAAGTAAAATCTGGTTTTGCATACATGATTGGCATTTCAACTAAAGAAGCATATTTTGAAGCTACAAACACATCTTTTGCATCAGAAGCGTCTAAATCATTCATAGCAGAAACTCCTAATAAAGTAGCTGGATGATTAACCGTTAATTTATAGGCAACTTCTTCTTTTGTTGTAAAGTAACCTACAAATCCGTGTAAGTTTAACATGAAGTTTTTTCCAGCATCAATGTTTGTTCCTGCAGGAGAAAACACATCAGAAGAGTTTCCAAATCCACCCCCTTTTTCAATATCATAAGTGTCATTTACTAAATATGTAACTTTTGATAATTTAGTAGCATCACTAATTGTATAAGAATTGACATCTAATTTAGTAACTCTTAAAGGGTTTCCTTTAGCATCAAAAGCTTTTAAATCGTCAATATATTTTCCATAATCATCATCAGAATAAGTTCCTGGAACGATTTTAGGAATGTTAAATGTAGCTGTTTCAGTTGTAAAAGTTGGCGCAATAATGCTTACCATTACTTTGTCTTCTTTTACGTTAACTAAATCAATAGTTACATCTACATCATTTTGTTTTGAAGCAGTTGTAGTTGCTGTTTTACAACTAAATAAGAAACTTGCTAGTGCAAGCGTTAGAATTATTTTTTTCATTTTTTATTTATTGAATTACCAATAAGTAGTTTTTTATTGAAAAATGTTACAATTTAAAGTGACTTTATGAATGAATTAATAGTTTCAGATAATTCATTCATGATTGGCAAATCTGGATTAGAATAAGATTTTATATTTTCTTCATCTTCATTTATTTCTTTAAAAATATGATTCATTTTGTCAATAATTTTTAATTCTGATTTTGGGTTGGCTTCGTGTAATAATTTTGCTTCGCTTTCTGCAACTTGAATATCTTTTGTGCCATTTATGATGAGAATTGGAATGTTTAATTTTTTAACTTCTACTTGAGGATTGTATTTCATCCAAGAAATCATATAAGGTTGAACGCTTTCTCTAAAAATAGAAGCTAACATTTGATTTTCTAACTTAAAAGTTTTTCCTTCTTTTAAAATTTTGAAGTTTTCCTCGGTTTTAGCTTTCAAAAAAGGTGCTTGTTTTTCAATTTGTTCTGTAATAATTAAATCAATAGTTCTTCCTGCACCAGCTAAAGAAATATAAGCATCTGCATTGTCTTTGGCTGCAATCATTCCTATTAAAGAGCCTTCACTGTGACCAGCAATGATGATTTTGTTGTATTTGTTTTGTTTTTTGAAAAAAGTGATAATATCTTTTACATCAGTAATAAAATCATCAAAACGAAGTGATTTTTCGTCTAAATTTCCTTCTTTCATTTGGGTAATGATTCTTTTGTCAAAACTAAAAGCAACATTTCCGTCGTTAGCGATAGCTTCAGCTAAAAATTTTAAGGAGTTGTTTTGCATCCCAAGTTGATTGCCATTTCTATTAGTTGGACCAGAACCGGCAATAATTAGGACTAAGTTTGGTTTTGAGGAAGTGTTTTCTAATGAGAAAAGCGTTCCTTTTATTAATGAATTTACTTCAATGTCTTCCGTTTTTATTTCTTGAGCGAAAACAACTAGTGGAAATAGTAGTAAGCATATGATTTTTTTCATTTTTATAAATTTAAAAGTTGATAAGTGTAAGATGAAGCGAAATTTGCAATAAGAATTACAAGAATAAATAATACAATCTGTTTGGTCGTTTTTGCATTTGTAGCTGTTTTGAAACCATTCCACAATAAGATGGAAAGCCATATTATTCCAAA
>NZ_CAXBFR010000084.1:0-12647 GCF_963975005.1 uncultured Flavobacterium sp. | reverse complement strand
ATTTATCGAAGTTCCATCGTGGTATTTTTACAATTACATAATCTAAAGTCGGTTCAAAAAGAGCCGAAGTAGATTTTGTAATTTGATTTTGTAATTCATCTAAATGATATCCTAAAGCTAATTTTGTAGCAATCTTTGCAATTGGATAACCCGTTGCTTTTGAAGCTAAAGCTGATGAACGAGAAACCCTTGGATTTATTTCGATAGCGACTATATCTTCTTTTTCATCTGGTGAAACTGCAAATTGTACATTACAACCACCAGCAAAGTTTCCAATAGCTCTCATCATTAAGATAGCCATATCACGCATACGCTGATAAGTTGAATCGGACAAAGTCATTGCCGGAGCAACGGTTATACTATCTCCAGTATGAATCCCCATTGGATCCATGTTTTCGATAGAACAAATAATTACTACGTTATCGTTTTTATCTCTAAGTAATTCTAATTCGTATTCTTTCCAGCCCAAAAGTGCTTTATCTATAAGTACTTCGTGAATTGGAGACATTTCTAAACCATAAGATAGTTTTTCGTCAAATTCTTCTTTTGTGTGAACGAATGCTGCTCCTGTTCCTCCTAAAGTAAAGGATGGACGAATTACTAAGGGGAAACCGAATTCTTGTGCAATTTCTTTTCCTTGTAAGAAGGAAGTCGCGATTTTTGCAGGTGCTGCTCCAACTCCTAATTTAGCTAAAAGTTGTTTAAATTTCTCTCTATCTTCAGTTATATTGATAGCATTTACATCAACACCAATCATTCTTACATTAAAATCATTCCAAATTCCTTTATCATCAGCTTCCAAACAAAGATTTAAAGCTGTTTGTCCACCCATTGTTGGCAAAACTGCATCAATTTGCGGATGTTCTTTTAAGATTTGAATTAATGATTTTGTAGTTAAAGGCAACAAATATACATGATCAGCCATCGAAGGATCTGTCATGATGGTTGCAGGATTTGAGTTTATTAAAATAACCTCAACTCCTTCTTCACGTAAAGAACGTGCTGACTGTGAACCTGCATAATCAAATTCACAAGCTTGTCCGATTACAATTGGACCTGAACCTATAATTAAAACCGATTTGATTGAATTGTCTTTTGGCATTGTAGTGTGTTGTTTTATCTGAACTTGTTTCAGATTCGTTGTTAGCTGTTATTGTGTAGTTAAGTTGTATGCTCAAAAATAATCTCTTTACTTGAATTTTGAAGCTTTGAGATTTGAAACTTATTAAATTTTATAAACAAGTTTAAAAAAAAGCCGCTACTAATAAAAGTAACGGCTTAATATTGATTAGTAGCTAATCATTATTTTTTATGTCTTGGTTCGCAAGATACAGTCAATTTGTGTCTTCCTTTTGCTCTTCTACGTGCAAGGACTTTTCTTCCGTTTGGAGTACTCATTCTATCCATAAACCCGTGTTTATTTCTTCTTTTTCTTTTCGATGGTTGAAACGTTCTCTTGCTCATTGCTTTATATCTTTAAAATCTATATTTATTTTTTTGTTATAGCTTCCTATAAATCGAGTGCAAATATACAAAGTCTTTTTTCATTTACAAGTAGTTTTTAAAATATTTTTTAGTTAGAATTTATTACCTTTGCTTCAAATTAAAAAATACAGTATGTTTAATAAGAATATCAAATTAATTTTAGCCGGTTTAATCATTGCTTTCGGCATATATCAATTTATAGAAGGTAATATCGGAAACGGGATTTTCTTACTCCTTTTTTCAACAATATTTATTTTCTTATATTTTAAGAATGAGTTTATTTTATTGGCTTTCTTGAAATTGAGAAAACAAGACATGGATGGAGCAAAGGCTTGGTTAGATAAAATCAAAAATCCAGAAACTGCTTTAATAAAGAAACAACAAGGGTATTACAACTACCTTAATGGAATTATGGTTTCGCAAACAAACTTAACGCTAGCTGAGAAGTTTTTTAAGAAAGCTATTGAATTAGGTTTAAGCATGGACCAAGATTTAGCTTTAGCCAAATTGCAATTAGCTGGAATTTCTTTAACAAAACGAAGAAAAATGGAAGCTACTAAGTACTTAAACGAAGCTAAGAAACTAGACAAACACAATATGTTGAAAGAACAGATTGTTATGTTGAAACAACAATTGAAGAAAATTTAGATTTTCGAATATAAGATTTCAGAAGAAAAAAAATCACAAACTAGTCTATCTAATTTGTGATTTTTTTATTCTGTATATCCCGTTGGCTAAAACCGAACGGCAATGAATTTCTTTATAAAATATTTTGTTGAATATCTGATATTTATTCAGGCACTTCAATTAGATAGGTTTTCCCACTTAAAACACTAAGCTTTTTATCTCTTAGCCAAGGATTTAAAACCTTTAACGTTTTATAATTTGTTCCTTGCTCTAAAGCAAATGAAGCTAAATCTTCTATTGAAGTTTCTATATGAAGTTTTTTTGTTGGTACGTTTACA
The DNA here is from genome assembly GCF_963975005.1 of uncultured Flavobacterium sp. Classification (GTDB taxonomy): domain Bacteria; phylum Bacteroidota; class Bacteroidia; order Flavobacteriales; family Flavobacteriaceae; genus Flavobacterium. The sequence goes on along the minus strand of NZ_CAXBFR010000084.1, from coordinate 10,197 downwards.
TATAATTCACTCTGAGGAATATCAAAACCGTATTTTGGAGAATTCTTCATAATTTCCTTTAAAGCCAATATTCTAAACACATAGCGACCTGTTTCTTCATAGAATAACGCATCATAGTAACTTGAAACTTGTTGAGCTTCTAAAACTCTATTAACACCAGCCATTCCTCCATTATATGAAGCTGCTACTAATGTCCAATTGCCGAATTTTTCGTAAGCATCATTTAAATATTTACAAGCTGCTTCTGTGGACTTTTCTAAATGGTAGCGTTCATCAACATGGTCTGTAACTTCCATCCCATATTCTTTTGCGGTAGCTGGCATAAATTGCCAAACACCTCTTGCTCCAGCTGGTGAGACTGCATTTACTAAACTACTTTCAATTACAGCTAAATATTTAAAATCATCTGGCACACCATTTCTTTTTAAAATAGGTTCAATAATAGGAAATACCTTATTTGCTCTTTTAATTACCAAGGTAGTATTTGAGTGATAATTCATATTAGTAACCATTTCTCTATCTAATCGCTCACTTACATCATTATCACTTGTTGGAACTGTTTCTCCAGAAAAATTCATTTCTGTAGGATAAGTAACTGAGTGTGATATTTTATTTATAGTTGTTGAAGTTGCATAAATAAACAAACTGCTTATCGCAATAATTCCGGTTATTTGTAACGCTCTTTTAAATTTCTGTCTCATCTTCATTATTGTTTAAAATTAATTTAGGTAAATTTTCATTTAACCATTTATACTTCATTATTACCAAAATATGCGTTGCACCTTTTACTACAATACTATTTTTGATGTGTCTTATCGGAAAAACTGCATCTGCATCACCATGAATATGTATAACATTTTCATCTGGTTTTGTTCTTCGCCATAAAATTACGTTTTCTATTGCCCAATCCAAATATTTTTTGTCTCGCATTTGCAAATATTTTTCATACATCCTTAAACGTCTTGTGACTAAATTCTCGCCAAAAGCATATTTTGCTAGTGCATCAATATTTGAGACCAACTGAGTTGGAATAACTTTATAAGCTTTTGTTGACTTTGCAATTTTCATTCGCAAGGGCAATTCTGCATTTGATTTCACACTCGAAATAATAATCACTTTTCTTGTTTCTATAAGCAATGCCATTTCTTGCACCAAAATTCCGCCAAAAGAAACTCCAATTAACACAGGATTCTTATGCTTTATTTCTTTAGTCAAGCGAAAAGCATACGCTTCGATTGACTCATTATTTAATGGCAAAAACCATTCCAAATAAAAAATTTCAAACTTTTCTACGGGCAATTTTATATGTTCAAAAATAGTTGAACTCGCAGCCAAACCTGGCATTAAATAAACTGGTATCTTACTCATGGGATATGTGAAAAAGTTTCGTAACTTTGTAAAACAATATATATTTAAAATGGAAATCAAAGATAACGAACTTTTAAGACAATTTGAAATTACAACAGACACCGGTTTAGTTGCCATTGAATATTCATTACAAGACCGTAAAATTTTTCTAACAAAATTTTGCGAAAACGAAAACCTTGACATTGAAATACAAGATGAATTTATTAGAAATGTTTTAGCAATTGCTGAAGAAAGAAAATTGAAGGTTGTACCAACACACTTAAGACTTATAAAGTTTTTTAGAAAAAATAGACGTTATAGAGAATTGCTTCCACCTGGATTGAAAATATAAAACATAAAAAAATGCTCTTAATTAAAAGAGCATTTTTTTTACAATAATTTATCAGTTTCTTAAACCTCAATAGATAAAAACTCAAGTCTTACACTTCCATCATCATCAATTTTTGATAATTTAATTTCGTGTAGTGTATTTGCTAATTCAGGATTCCAAGGAGTTTTTACTTTGACGTAATTTTCGGTAAATCCATGAATGTATCCTTCTTTGTTTTCGCTTTCGAATAAAACAGTTCTGTTTGTACCAATTTGACTTTCGTAAAAAGCTCTACGTTTCTTAACCGATAACCCTCTTAGCATTTTACTTCGCTTTGCACGAATATTCTTTGGTACTACTCCATCCATTTCGGCCGCTTCTGTATTATCTCTTTCAGAGTATGTGAAAACATGCAAATAAGAAATATCTAAATCATTCAAAAAATGATAGGTTTCAAGAAAATGTTCATCAGTTTCACCAGGAAAACCAACAATTACATCCACACCAATACAAGCATGAGGCATGACTTCGCGAATTTTATTGACTCTATCCACATACAATTCCTTCATATAACGACGTTTCATTTTCTTTAAAACTTCATTACTTCCAGATTGTAATGGAATGTGAAAATGAGGCACAAATGCTCTTGATTTTGAAACCAATTCTATAGTTTCATTCTTTAATAAGTTTGGCTCTATAGATGAAATTCGCAAACGCTCAATTCCTTCTACTTTATCTAATTCAGTTACTAAATCCAAAAATGTATGTTCGTGCTTTTTATTTCCAAATTCACCTTTTCCGTAATCCCCAATATTTACACCAGTCAATACAATTTCTTTTATTCCTTTAGCAGAAATTTCGGCAGCGTTCTTTAAAACACCTTCCATTGTATCACTACGAGAAATACCTCTTGCCAATGGGATTGTACAGTAGGTACATTTATAATCGCAACCATCTTGCACTTTTAAGAAAGCACGCGTTCTATCACCAAATGAATAACTTCCTACATAAAAATCAGCTTCTTCAATTTCACAGGAATGTACTTCACCCATGTCATTTTTAGACAAATCGTTTATGTAATCTATAATTTTGAATTTTTCTGTTGCTCCTAAAACTAAATCAACACCATTTACATCAGCTAATTCTTCTGGTTTTAATTGCGCATAACAACCTACAGCTGCAATAAATGCTTTGTCGTTGATTTTTAAGGCTTTTTTTACTATTTGTTTGAATTGTTTATCTGCGTTTTCTGTAACCGAACAAGTATTGATAACATACATATCTGCTACTTCTTCGAAATCTACACGTTCAAATCCTTCATCTTGAAAATTTCTCGCTATAGTTGAAGTTTCGGAGAAATTTAATTTGCATCCTAAAGTGTAGAATGCGACTTTTTTTTTATTTTCCATAAGTAAGCTCAATTGATGAAATCGTTGTCAAAAAACTGAGATTGCAAATTTAAGAATTTTTTAAAACAAAACAGCCACAGATTTAAAATTGTAACATTTTTATTAAAATTGCGTATAATTACTAAACTATTGATTATGGCTGGTGAAGGTTCAATGATGCATGCAATCAAAACCATGCAAAATAATAAAGCTCTTTTAAAAGATAAACGAAGAAGTAGTTGGAAAAATTATATTGGAGTTAAAAGCATTCCAACAGTCGACCACATAAAAGCTTCACCTGAGTTATTAGCTCAAATTAGAGAAAAATTTAAAGCAGAAAGAAAACAAAAAGCAAAAGAAAATATACTTTATTTAATTATTACGATTATAGCTTTGCTAATCCTTTTTTATGCTATTTATTGGTTGTATTTTATTGATAATAGAATTTATGTTTACGAACAATAATTACAAATAATTTATTCTTTACCAATGTCATCAATGCTTTGAACAGGCTCAACTTTAATTTTAGACCATTTTTTTTCTAACAAATAATAGAAAACCCAACTAAACAACAATCCAAATGGAAAAGCAATTAAGCTTAATAAAAGCGTGTTTTCATAATCAAAATTCAAACCAAAAGCAGCAATAGCTATACCTAAACAAAATCCTAGAAAAACAGTTCCTACATAATACATTATTACACCTAAAAAGGCAAACAACCATTTATTTTGATTGAATTTTTCTGCCAATCTATAAAAATACTTTCCTATCCAATAAATAAATATTAATCCTAACATACCTATTCTTTTCTAAATTTTTTAGTTTCCTCAAAAATGTGCTCCATTATTTTGGCATCTTCTTCAGTGAATTCAACTTTTCTTCTTCCCATTACGATTTTAGCAGTTTCAAATGCTTTTTTCGTAATGTAAGTCGTAAATCCAGAAGCTCCACCCCAAGAGAAACTTGGCACAAAATTACGTGGAAAACCAGAACCAAATATATTGGTTGAAACTCCAACTACTGTTCCAGTGTTAAACATTGTGTTAATTCCGCATTTTGAATGATCTCCCATCATTAAACCACAAAATTGCAATCCAGTTCTTGCAAAACCTTCCGTTTCATAACTCCATAATCGAACCTCATCATAATTGTTTTTAAGGTTTGAGCTGTTTGAATCTGCTCCAATATTACACCATTCTCCTAGAACTGAATTTCCTAAAAATCCATCATGGCCTTTGTTTGAATAACCAAAAAGAACTGAATTATTCACTTCTCCACCAATTCTTGAATGTGGACCAACAGTTGTTGCTCCGTATACTTTAGATCCTAATTTTACTTGAGCCTCTTCACAAAGTGCAAAAGGTCCACGAATTACAGAACCTTCCATAATTTCTGCATTTTTTCCAATGTAAATTGGACCAGTCGATGCGTTTAAAGTTACAAATTCAAGCTTTGCTCCTTCTTCAATAAAAATATTTTCTGATGCAATTACATTTACACTTTTTGGAATAGGTTCTGATTTTCTATCTTGAGTTAGATAATCAAAATCTTCACGAATGGCTATGTCATTTTTCTCGAAAATATCCCAAGTGTTTTGAATTTGAATAACATCTCCTTCATACTCAATTAAATCATATTTATCAAAATCAACTTCTTCTTGGGTATCAGTCGTAAAGAAAGCCAAAATTTCTTCTTGATAAACAACAGCTTGATTTATTTCTAAATTCGAAATCATTTCCACCAAAACTTCATTAGGCAAAAAAGAAGCATTAACCATAACATTTTCTTCCATTTCAACCATTGGAAATTTTTCCATTAAATATTCTTCGGTTAAAGTAGTAGTTGTATGTCCTAAGTACATTTCCCATTTTTCTCTAATGGTTAAAATCCCAACGCGAATATCAGCTACTGGTCTTGTGAATGTAAAAGGGAGTAATGTATTTCGAACAGTTCCGTCAAATAATATATAATTCATGGTCGTTTTATTAAAATTCAAAATTACAATTTATTCCATAAAAAAACCTCCCAAATTGGAAGGTTTTAAATATTTAGAAAAATTTCGATTATTTTTTATCGAATTTTGCATATTTAGTTTTGAATTTATCAATACGTCCTGCAGTATCAATAAGTTTAGATTTACCTGTGTAAAAAGGGTGAGAAGTTCTAGAAATCTCCATTTTGAAAACTGGATATTCAATACCTTCGTGTTCAATTGTTTCTTTTGTTTCTACTGTTGATTTTGTAATAAATACATCTTCGTTACTCATGTCTTTGAAAGCTACTAATCTGTAATTTTCTGGGTGGATTCCTTTTTTCATCTTTGTAAATCTTTTTATTTGTTGGCTATAAACCGTCCTGATGCTTTCTCTTTTTATTGAAAAAGGTATAAACGTCTATAACTTTTTGTTTATAATCTTAATTATTTTTAAGAGTGCAAATTTACACTTAATTTTTAATTTACAAGCACTTCTGTAACTTTTTTTATTTTTTTATCACTTATATAGGTAAACTTTATTATTTCTATATTTGTAGATTAATTAAAAACAAACTAACCATGAACGAAATTATCAAAAAGAACGGAATTACTTTTGGAATAATTGGAGGATTATTATCTATTGCAACAACATTATATGCTTATTTAATTGATTTAACCATTTTTGGTTCATTATGGCTACTCCTTTTTATAGTAGTTATTTATATAGTTTTAAATATAATTTTATTGACTAAGACAAAAAAAGAATTAAACAATAGCTTTTCATTTAAAGAAGCCTTTACTACTTTTTTTATTAGTATGGTTATAGGTGTTGTTATGTCTGTTGTTTTTAATATTATCCTATTTAATTTAATAGATTTAGAATTAGCAGAAAAAGTTAAACAAGTTGCTATGGAGTCTACTTCTAACCTTATGAAAAAATTTGGAGCTCCAACTTCTGAAATCATTAAAGCAGTAAAAGAAATAGAAAAATCTGATAACTATAGTGTAGGGAAACAAATTCAAGGGCTTTTTATGAATATTGTTATCAGTTCGATTTTTGGATTAATTTTCGCTGCAATTTTTAAAAGCAAACCAAAAGACCAATTCTAAATGAATTTATCCATAATAATTCCTTTATTAAACGAACAGGAATCCTTACCAGAGTTACATCAATGGATTGTGAGCGTCATGCATACGAATAATTTTTCGTATGAAGTACTCTTTATAGATGATGGAAGTACTGATGACTCATGGCAAACTATTGAACAACTTTCTAAAAAAGATAAAAACGTAAAAGGAATTCGTTTTTTACGAAATTATGGAAAAAGTCAGGCTTTGCATGCTGGTTTTGCTAGAGCAAAAGGAGATGTAATCATAACTATGGATGCAGATTTGCAAGATAGTCCAGACGAAATTCCTGAATTATATAATTTAATTATCAAGGAAAACTATGATTTAGTTTCAGGTTGGAAGAAAAAAAGATATGATTCGGTTGTCTTTAAAAACATTCCTTCTAAACTATTCAATTGGGCAGCACGTAAAACTTCTGGTGTTAAATTGCACGATTTTAATTGTGGTTTAAAAGCCTACAAGAATAACGTTGTAAAAAATATAGAAGTTTCTGGTGAAATGCATCGTTATATTCCAGTTCTAGCAAAAAATGCTGGATTTGGAAAAATTGGCGAAAAAATAGTGATTCATCAAGCAAGAAAATATGGCAATTCAAAATTTGGAATGAGTCGTTTTGTGAATGGTTTTCTTGACTTAATTACGATTTGGTTTATTTCAAAATTCGGAAAAAGACCTATGCATCTATTTGGATTATTAGGAACAATAATGTTTTTAATAGGATTTTGCTTGGCACTATATTTAGGAATAGATAAAATATTTATTCATAAAACAAGCAGATTAATTACAAATCGGCCACAATTTTACATTGCTTTAGCATCAATGATTATAGGAACACAGTTATTTTTAGCAGGATTTCTTGGTGAAATAATTTTGAGAACAAAAAACAACGAAGAACGTTATAAGATTTCAGAAAACATATAAATTATGCACATTGAAAAAAACATATTAGACAAAGTAAATATCTGGTTAACTCCAACTTTTGACAATCAAACCCAAGAAGCAATTAAAGAGATGATGACTTCTTCCCCTGCGGAATTAGAGGATAGTTTTTATAAAAATCTTGAATTTGGAACTGGTGGAATGAGAGGAATAATGGGCCCAGGAACCAATCGAATCAATAAATACACATTAGGTAAAAACACTCAAGGAATATCTGATTATTTAAAGAAATCATTTCCAAATGAAAAATTAAAAGTTGTCATAGCCTATGATTGCCGACACAATAGTGATACTTTAGCTAAAGTTGTTGCAGATGTTTTTTCGGCAAATGGAATACACGTATATCTATTTTCAGAAATGCGTCCAACACCAGAATTATCTTTTGCTTTAAAACATTTAAATTGTCATGCAGGAATTGTTTTAACGGCTTCGCATAATCCACCAGAATACAATGGATATAAAGTATACTGGCAAGATGGTGGTCAACTTGTTCCACCACAAGATGGTGAGATTATTAAATTAATCGAAAACCTTCAATACAGTAACATTAAATTTGAAGCTAATGAAAATTTAATTGAGTATATTGACAAAGATGTCGATGAAGCCTTTGTAAATTCAACCGTTGAAAATGCTAGTTTTAACACACCGCAAGCATCAAAAGACAATCTAAAAATTGTTTACACTTCATTACACGGAACTTCAATCAAATCTGTTCCAGCTGTTTTAGCAAAAGCGGGTTATAAAAATGTGAATATTGTTCCTGAACAGGAAGTTCCAGATGGAAATTTTCCAACAGTAAAATCTCCTAACCCAGAAGAACCAGAAGCTTTAGCAATGGCAACTGCTTTAGCTGAAAAAATAAATGCTGATATAGTCGTTGGAACTGATCCTGATAGTGACCGTGTTGGTGTTGCTGTTAGAGATTTAGAGGGGGAAATGATTTTATTAAACGGAAATCAAACTATGGTGGTAATGACTGCCTTTTTGTTAGAAAAATGGAAACAAGCTGACAAGATTACAGGAAATCAATTCATTGGCTCAACTATTGTATCAACTCCAATGATGCTCGATTTAGCTTCTGCTTATGGAGTTGAATGTAAAGTAGGCCTAACAGGTTTTAAATGGATTGCAAAATTCATTAAAGATTTTCCAAACCAAGAATTTATTGGTGGTGGAGAAGAAAGTTTTGGCTACATGGTTGGCGATGCAGTAAGAGATAAAGATGCTGTTTCTGCTATTTTATTAGTTTGTGAAATTGCTGCCATTGCTAAAGCAAACGGAAGTAGTTTATATAAAGAATTATTAAATCTATATGTTGACTTTGCTTTTTATAAAGAATATTTAATTTCAATTACGAAAAAAGGAATTGAAGGAGCAAATGAAATCAAGCAAATGATGATTGACTTGCGTGAAAATCCAATGCAAGAAATAAATGAACAAAGAGTTGTAATGATTGAGGATTATCAAAACAGCACAGCCAAAAACATGTTTACTGGCGAAGTTGAAGCATTAGACATTCCAAAATCAAATGTATTAATTTACTATTTAGAAGATGGAAGTAAAATTTGTGCAAGACCAAGCGGAACTGAACCAAAAATTAAATTCTATTTTAGTGTAAATGATACTTTAGATAGTATTGAAAATGCTAAAGAAGTTGAAGAAGAATTAGATACCAGAATAAAAAATATTATTGCTTCAATGCAATTAAATTAATTGAATGAAAAAGATAATTCAAAAATTAAAACCCTATTTAAAGCCTTTTAAAAACCATATTGTTTGGAATGTGTTTTATAACATATTGTATGCTCTTTTTGGAACATTATCTTATGTAGCTTTGATACCTATGATGAATGTTTTGTTTGACACAACAAAAAAAGTTACCATAGAGCCAATATATACAGATTTTTTTCATCTAAAAAATTATCTAGAAGACTTAATGTCTTATTATGTTACCATTTATAAAGAAAATGGAACAGAAGAAAAAGCACTTTTACTTGTTGTTGTAATAGTAATATTTACATTTTTATTTAAAAATATTGCAGGTTATTTAGCTTCATTTCACATGATGCATTTGCGTAATGGAGTTACCGCAAAATTAAGAAATGTAATGTATAATAAAGTAATTAGCTTACCCGTTTCATTTTATTCTGAAAAAAGAAAAGGTGATGTTATGGCTCGTATGCTTGGTGATGTTGGAGAAGTACAAAATTCATTTTTTATGCTTTTAGAACTAATTGTAAAAGAACCTCTAACCATTGTGTTTTCAATAGTTATGATGTTTACTTTTAGTTGGAAATTAACTCTTTTTGTTTTTATTTTTATTCCAATTTCTGGTTTAATTATTTCAAGAATTGGTAAGAATTTAAAGTCACAGTCATTAAAAGCACAAAACGAAGGCGGTTACATGATTTCATTAGTAGAAGAAACCTTAACGGGATTAAAAGTAGTAAAAAGCTATAATGCTGAGCCTGTTTTTAAAAATAAATTTGGCAGTTCTATTGATCGTTTATTAAATCTTTCAAATAAAATTGGTAAAAAAAATAATTTAGCAGGACCATTAAGTGAGGTTATGGGAATTATAACAATTGCTATTCTATTATACTATGGTGGAAGTTTAGTCTTGGTTGATAAATTAGCTGATGGCTCACCTGCATTACAAGGTCCAGTATTTTTAGCTTTTATGGGATTAGCCTATAATATTTTAACTCCTGCAAAAGCAATTTCAAAAGCTTCTTATGCCGTTAAAAACGGAATTGCTGCAGCTGATCGTGTATTCGAAATTTTAGAACAAGAAAACACAGTTGACACAAAAATAGATGCTGTTAAAAAAACTGATTTTAATGATAAAGTTACTATTGAAAACATCAACTTTAGATATGGTGATGAGAATGTATTAAAGAACTTTTCAATTACAGTTCCCAAAGGAAAAACGGTTGCACTAGTTGGTCAATCAGGTTCAGGAAAAAGTACGATAGCCAATTTATTAACCCGTTTTTACGACGTTCAAGAAGGAGCTATTAAAATTGATGGTGTTGATATCAAAGACATGAATATTCATTCGTTAAGAGGTTTGATGGGATTAGTTA
>NZ_CAXBFR010000083.1:0-12808 GCF_963975005.1 uncultured Flavobacterium sp. | reverse complement strand
TTGTTGCAGTTGATAGTAAGTTTGATTTTGAAAACATTCAAAATAAAGGATTAGCAGACTCTTATTTGTCAAAAATGATAGTTGATGAGCCTAATAATCTGTTTAATTATTGCAATATTGGCTATCAAACCTACTATAATTCACAAGAAGAAATTGATTTAATTGAAAAATTATATTTTGACGCTTACAGATTAGGAGAGGTTTCTCATAACACAACTATCGCAGAACCAGTGTTTAGGGATGCGGATATTGTTAGTGTTGATATAAGGTCAGTTAAGTCTAGTGATTCAGGAAGTAAAAATCCTTTTGTTCCAAACGGTTTTAATGGAAAAGAAATATGTATATTAGCAAGATATTCTGGGATTAGTGATAAGATTTCATCTTTTGGTATATTTAACCATAATAATACAAAAGAAGAGGCTGTCTTGGTTTCCCAAATAATGTGGTATTTTGTGGAGGGTTATCATTATAGATCTAAAGAATACCCAATAGGAACAAGAGAAAATTTTATAAAATACATTGTTCCTGTTGAAGATGAAGATTTGATTTTTTATAAAAGTAATTATTCAGAGCGATGGTGGATCGAAATTCCATACACTGATTCGAACAATAAGTTAAAGAGAAATACGTTATTACCCTGTTCATACGAGGATTATATTCTTGCCACACAGCAAGAGATTCCAAATAGATGGTGGAAAGCGCAAAGAAAAAATTGTATATAACACAATAATTAGTTGATAATAGCGTTTATTGACAATAAATGTTACGGTTTAAAGAAATTTTGTGATTTTTTTAATAAAGTATTGTTTTTGTCAAATAAAATAAATAGGTTTACGCCCTGAAAAAATTAAAAATTTTAACCCAAATTTAATATGAAGAAGTTCATAGTATTTTCGTTGTTTGTTTCAATCCTTGCAAGTTGTGGAGGAAGTGACAAAGGAGAACTTGTAGGAGTTAAAGGAAAAAAATGGCATCCTGAAAAGCCATATGGTATGACATTAGTTCCTGGTGGAGCATTTATCATGGGTAAATCCGATGATGACCCTGCTAACATGCAAGATGCGCCAACTAAAACTGTAACAGTACGTTCTTTCTATATGGATGAAACAGAGATTACAAACTCAGAATACCGTCAATTTATCGATTGGGTGAAGGATTCAACTATTAGAACAAGATTAGCAATATTAGCAGACGAGATGGGTCAAGCACCTGGTAGTGGAGGTATTGGTGAATTTGCTTTTAATGACGCTGATCCAGCAAATATGTCTCCATACGACAAATACATGTATGAGAACTATTATAGTATTGGTACAGATGATGATCCATTTGCAGGTAGAAAGTTAAACAATAAAAAAGGAGCTCCGAAATTATTTACTGATCCGCAAAAATACCCAGATGAGTATTATGTTGAGGTTATGGATTCAATGTATTTGCCAGCTGCTGAATCTTATAATGGTTTAAGAACTATGGATGTTGCTAAATTAAAATTTAGATATACTGAAGTTGACTTAAATGAAGCAGTAAAACAAAAAGGAAGAAAAGCATTTTTGAAGAAAACAGAACCAGTTGAAATTTATCCTGATACTACTGTTTGGATTAAAGATTTTGCTTATTCTTATAATGAACCAATGCATAATGATTATTTCTGGCATCAAGCTTACAGTGATTATCCTGTAGTAGGTGTGACTTGGAAGCAAGCAAAAGCTTTTTGTGCTTGGAGAACTCTAAAAAAGAATTCTTATATCAAACAAAAGAAAGGTAGAGATTTAATAAATCAATTCAGATTACCAATTGAAGCTGAGTGGGAATATGCTGCTCGTGGAGGTATAGAATCTGCTACTTTTCCTTGGGGAGGACCTTATGCGCACAGTGATAGAGGATGTTTCTTAGCTAACTTTAAACCAAATCGTGGGGATTATGCTGCTGATGGTGCATTATATACTTTAGAAGCTAAATCAATGGAAGCAAATAACTTTAACTTGTATAATATGGCTGGAAATGTTTCTGAATGGACAGAGACTTCGTATGATCCAGGTGCTTATGAGTTTGTTTCTACTATGAATCCAAACGTTTCGGATAGAAAAAACCAACGTAAAGTAATCCGTGGTGGTTCTTGGAAAGATGTTGCTTACAACCTACAAAATGCAACACGTGACTTCGAATATGCAGATTCTGCAAGAAGTTATATAGGTTTCAGAACTGTACAAGATTATATGGGAACTAAAGTTACAGGTCAATAAGAATATTATCAAACTATATATTAAACTTAACTAAAATTAAAAAAAACTTAACTAACTAAAAAATTTATTATGGCAATTTTAAGTAAAAAAATGATGAACTTTGCTTACGGTATGGGAGCAGCAGTAGTAATTGTTGGAGCTTTATTCAAAATTATTCACTTTGAAATAGGACCTTTAACTGGAAATGTAATGTTGACACTTGGTCTTGTAACTGAAGCTATTATTTTTGCATTATCTGCATTTGAACCAGTTGACAACGAATTGGACTGGTCTCTAGTTTATCCTGAATTAGCTGGAGGAGAATCTTCTGGTAAAAAAGCGAAACAAGAAAATCCAGCTGAAGCTCAAGGTTTATTGTCTCAAAAATTAGATACAATGTTGAAAGAAGCTAAAATTGATGGCGATTTAATGTCTAGCTTGTCAAACAGTATTAAAAACTTTGAAGGAGCAGCAAAAAATATTGCACCAACTGTAGATTCAATTGCATCTCAAAAGAAATACAGTGAAGAAATGTCTATGGCAGCTTCTCAATTAGAGTCTTTAAATAGTTTATATAAATTACAATTAGAAAGTGCTAACAGAAATGCTGAAGCTAACAAAGAGATTGCTGATAACGCATCTAAATTAAAAGAGCAAATGCAAAGTATGACTTCTAACATAGCATCATTAAACTCAGTTTATGGTGGAATGTTAACAGCAATGAGCAATAGAGGATAATTGGTTTTATCTATTAAATAAAAATTTATTAATTAAAACTAATTAACACAACACAAAATGGCAGGAGGAAAATTAACCCCTAGACAGAAGATGATTAACCTAATGTACTTGGTTTTCATCGCAATGTTGGCATTAAATATGTCAAAAGAAGTATTGTCGGCTTTTGGAATTTTAAACAATAAGATAGTTGAATCAAATTCTGTTGCTGAAGTAAGAAATTCAGCTTCATTTGCTCAACTAGCTCAAAAAGCAGCTGACCAACCAGGTCAGTTTGGTGAGAAAAAAGTAAAAGTTGAAAAAATCAGAAAGTTATCTGCAGATTTTTCTTCTTATTTAGAAGGATTAAAAGCTGATCTTACTAAGAAATATGAAAGAAAAGAAAATGGTGATTTACCTTTTGAAGAAATGGACAAAGGTGATGATTTAAACGACCTTTTCTTTAAAGGTGATAAAGTTTCAACTAAAGGTCAAGAATTTTTAGATAAAATAAGCAATTACGTTAGTGAATTAAAAAAAGTAGGTGGAAGTGCAATTGCAGCTACCGAAATGAAAAAAATTGAAGAAAGGTTTGCTACAAACCCAGTTAAAAGTGAAAAAGCGGGTACAACTCTTTCTTGGTTAGATTATAACTATAAAGGATTTCCACTTATTGCAAGTATTACAAAGTTCTCTCAATTACAAGCTGATATAAAAACTACTGAAAATGATATTATGGCAGGTATGTTTCAATCTGACTTAATTGCTGCTGCTTCTTTAACAGCTTATCAGCCAATTGTTGTTTTAGATAAAACAGCTTATTTTCAAGGTGAAGCGGTAACTGGTAAAGTTATATTAGGAAAATTTGATCCATCTTTAAAAGCTAAGTCAGTTGTCCTTAATGGGGCTAATTTAAAAGCTGAGTCTGGTCAAGCATCTTTCTCTTTTGGAGCTGGTAATGTTGGTGAAAAAACGATGACAGGTTCATTTAATTTTGATGAAAACGGTAAAGTTATAAGTTTACCTATTAAAGGAAACTATGTTGTTGTACCACGTCCAAATTCAGCTACAATATCTGCTGATAAAATGAACGTTGTGTATAGAGGAGTAGACAACCCTATTACTGTTACTTTTGCTGGTATTTCTGCTGACAAAGTTTCTGCGTCTGGCGCTGGATTATCTTCAGCAGGTGGAGCAGGGAAATATGTAATGCGACCAGGAAGCGGTACTGAAGTTAAAATTACTGCAACAGGAAAATTACCTGACGGTAAGCCTGTTTCTGATGCTAAAATTTTCAGAATTAAAAACTTACCTAGTCCAACTGGTAAAGTTAGAGGAGAAACTGCTGCTATGGGTTCTACATCAAACTTAGAGTCTGTATCAATTACAGCTGTACTAGAAGATTTTGATTTTCCTGTTTCAGTTAATGTAACTGAGTTTACTATAAAAGTTCCAGGTGAGCCAACTATCAAAGTTAGTGGTAACAGAATGGATAGTAGAGCAAGAGCGGCTATCAAAAAAGCTAAGCGTGGTGATGTTATTGTTATCAATAATATTAAAGGTAATTTCGTTGGAATTAACTTAGGTGTTAAACCTGCTTCTGCTTGTACATACGAAATACAATAATTTTACAATATTTGAGTTTTATTAAAAACTAATATTTTATATAATGAATTACAAAAATTTATTTTTAGCATTAATAACATTTGGTACGATTACAGTTTCGGCTCAGTCAAACCTATTAAATGCTAAAACTCCAGACCAGATTGGTAAAAAATCAGAGGCACAAATGAATTCTGATAATGATAAACCTCTACCTTATGGATATGTAGACGATAGAGACGTTTTGTTTGGAAAAACAGTATGGGAAATAATTGATCTTGATGAAAGAGTAAATTTTCCAATGTATTACCCTGTAGATGAGTCTCTAGGAGATAATAGAAAGTCATTATATAGTGTTTTAGTTGCCGGAATTCGTGCTGGAAAAATTTCTGAAGTTTATGATTCTAGTTATTTTACAACAAAAAAATCTTTAAAAGACATAGAAGCTTCTTTAGTAAAAGTAGATACTACTCCAGGTGGTATAGACCAAATGAACGAAGACTATGAAGCTTATAAGTCTGGAAGTAAGGAGATAGATAAGCAATTTATTAATGTTACAGAGCTTAAGTCTCTTGATGTTGATGGATATAGAGTTGTTGGAAGATGGTACTTTGACAAAAGACAAGGAGAATTAAAATACCGTATGTTAGGTATTTGCCCAATTATCCCAGATGTTTATACAATGGGTCAAGAAGAAAAAGATTATATCGATTTGTTCTGGGTATTTTTTCCTTCTGTTAGAGAGGTTTTACACGAAAACTATGCTTTCAATGACAAAAATTCTTCAGCTCCAATATCATTTGATCATTTGTTAAATGCACGTAGATTTAGCGCTACTATTTATCAAGAAGAAAATGTGCAAGGAGATAGAAAAATTAGTGAGTACATGAAAGAAAATGCTCAAATGCAATTATTAGAATCAGAAAGAATAAAAGAAAAAATTAGAAACTTCGAACAAGATATGTGGAGTTACTAAATTGCTTTAAACTTTAAATTATATTAAAACTCTTATCATTAATTTGATAAGAGTTTTTACTTTTACATCATGATAGACTTTATAATAGTAGGAAATGGTTTAGCAGGGATTTGTTTTGCAGAAATTGCAATGCAAAACAATAAATCTGTTTATGTTTTTGATGATAATTCTCAGCCTTCTTCAAAAATTGCTGGTGGATTATATAATCCTGTAGTTTTAAAAAGATTTAGTGAAGTGTGGAAAGCTAAAGAACAATTAGAAATTGCTTTTCCTCTTTATAAATCAATTGAAGAAAAACTAAATTTCAAATTTGATTATAAAATTCCTATTTATAGAAGATTAGCGTCAATTGAAGAACAAAACAATTGGTTTCAAGCTGCAGATAAACCCAATTTAGCTCCTTTTCTAGCTTCTAATTTAATAACTGATGAACTAACTAATATTGAATCTTCTTTTGGTTTTGGTGAAGTATTGGAAACAGGTTATTTAGATATTGCGACTCTAATTAAGTTTTATTCTGAATATATGATCAAATTAAATCTATATTCTTCTGAAAGATTTGATTATAATCAAATCAAATTTGAAGAGGACTATATTCAATATAAAAATCTACAAGCTAAACACATTATCTTTGCAGAGGGTTTTGGATTGCATTCTAATCCATTTTTTAGCAATTTACCATTGGACGGAACAAAAGGTGAATTGCTTATCATTAAAGCGTCTAATCTACAATTAGAAGTTGTCGTGAAATCAAATATATTTATTCTTCCAATCGGAAATGATTTGTATAAAGTAGGAGCAACTTATGATTGGAAGGACAAAACAAACAATCCAACTGAAGAAGGTAAAAACGAATTAGTAGATAATCTAAAAGATTTAATTACTTGTGACTTTGAGATTGTGAAACATTTTGCTGGTGTCAGACCAACCGTTAAAGACAGAAGACCTTTAGTTGGCTCTCATCACAAATATAAAAACATACATGTTTTAAATGGTTTAGGAACGAGAGGAGTAATGCTTGGTCCTTATTTAGCAACACAATTGTTCAATAATATAACGGATAATATTCCTTTAGAAAACGAAATAAACATTCAAAGAATCTATAAAAAAATGAATTTTAAGATCTAATAATTGTTTTTAAACTATAATCTATGTAATGAAGCAGTATTTTACTTACCCTTTATTTTCTTTCCAATCTTTGTCATAAGAAACAAACATGTTGATCCAGATGTTTCTTGCTAATCTCATTATTACTGGCATAAGTCCAACTAAAGTAGCTACAATAGCAATAAATGATGTAATTAATGTGCTGCCAAAGAATACATAAGAAACTATAAAAGCGGCAACTGATAATGCCACCCCTAATCCATAACTAACATACATTGCTCCGTAAAAGAAAGAGGGTTCGATGCTATATCTTGTTCCACAATGACTGCATTTTTCGTGCATTTTGTAGATATTTCCTAAATTATATGGATTTTTGTCCAAATACATGCTTTCTTCATGACATTTAGGACAACTTCCTGTTAAAATACTATTTAGTTTGGATCCTTTTTTTAACATTTGCAAAAATTTTAATCAAAGATACAATAAGAAGGGTTTATCTTTGCAACAATTGTAACAAATTATAATGCTAAACATACACAATTTATCGGTTTCCTTTGGTGGAACATTTTTATTTGAAGAAGTCACTTTTAGATTAGGTGCAGGAGATAGAGTAGGACTTGTTGGAAAAAATGGTGCAGGAAAATCAACCATGTTAAAAATCTTAGCGGGTGATTTTAAGCCAGACTCTGGTGTAATTGCAACCGAAAAAGAAGTAAAAATGGGTTTTCTTCGTCAAGATATAGATTTTGAAGAAGGAAGGACTGTTTTAGAAGAAGCTTATCAGGCTTTTGAAGAAATTAAAAAAACAGAGTTTCGTATAGATGAAATCAATCATCAATTACTGACTAGAACAGATTATGAAAGTCAAGGTTATTCCGAATTAATTGAAGAATTAAGTGATTTGACACATCTTTATGAAATTCTAGGAGGTTATAATTATGTAGGAAATACTGAAAAAATACTTTTAGGTTTAGGTTTCAAAAGGGAAGATTTTAACAATCTTACTTCTACTTTTTCTGGTGGATGGAGAATGCGTATCGAATTAGCTAAACTTTTACTTCAAACTAACGATATTTTACTATTAGATGAGCCAACAAATCACTTAGATATTGAAAGTATCATTTGGTTAGAAGGATTCTTAAGAAATTTTGCTGGAGTTGTTGTTATTGTTTCGCATGATAAAATGTTTTTAGATAACGTAACAAACCGAACCATAGAAATTTCTTTAGGAAAAGCATACGATTTTAATAAACCATATTCGCAATATCTTGAGTTACGTCACGAAATTCGTGAAAAACAATTGGCTACTCAAAAAAATCAATCTAAAAAGATTGAAGAAACTGAAAAGTTAATTGAAAAATTTAGAGCAAAAGCTTCTAAGGCATCAATGGCACAATCACTTATCAAAAAACTTGATAAAGTAGAACGAATTGAAGTTGATGAAGATGATAATTCTGTTATGAATATCTCTTTTCCTGTTTCACAGGTTCCAGGTAGAGTTGTAATCGAAGCAGAAGATGTAACAAAGGCTTATGGTGATAAAACAATTTTAAAAGACATTTCATTATTAGTGGAACGTGGAAGTAAAATTGCTTTCGTTGGGCAAAATGGTCAAGGAAAATCGACTTTCATTAAAGCAATTGTTAACGAATTCAAATATGAAGGAACAATTAAATTAGGTCACAATGTGCAATTAGGTTATTTTGCTCAAAATCAAGCGGAATATTTAGATGGCGAAATTACATTATTAAGAACAATGGAAGACGCTGCAACTGACACCAATCGTGCTAAAGTTCGTGACATGTTAGGTTCGTTTTTATTTGGTGGAGATGATGTAGAAAAGAAAGTAAAAGTGCTTTCTGGTGGTGAGCGTAATCGTTTGGCTTTGTGTAAGTTGTTGTTGCAACCTATTAATGTTTTGGTAATGGATGAGCCAACAAATCACTTGGATATCAAATCCAAAAATGTTTTAAAAGCAGCCTTACAAAAATTTGAAGGAACGCTACTTTTGGTTTCTCACGATAGAGATTTCTTGCAAGGAATGTCTAACTTAGTTTATGAATTCAAAGATCAAAAAATAAAAGAATATTTGGGTGACATTAACTACTTTTTAGAACAACGCAACATGGAAAATATGCGTGAAGTCGAGAAAAAAGACGTAGCTAAAAAAGAAGAACCGAAAACAAATAATAAAGTTTCATACGAAGATCAAAAGAAGAGTAAATCGCTTCAAAATCGATTAAGTAAAATAGAAAGTCAAATAAAAGAATTAGAAATTAATATTCAAAAAGACGATAAAGAATTGGCTTCTAATTACAACAAGTTAATTGAAAACGCAGCTTTTTTCATGGCTTATGAAAAGAAAAAGAAAGAATTAGATAAGTTGTTAGAAGATTGGGAAAACGTTCAAGCAGATATTGATAATATGTAGCTTTATCCAGCTATTCATTACAAGAAAACATCAAAAAACAACATTTTGTTTATAAAAAAAGGAGCTTCTTTTAGTCGCTCTTTTTTTTATACAAAATTATCGTTTTCAGCCGTTTTGCTTTTCATTACTATCTGGGCTATATTTTTCGTAAAATTTCAAATTTTTGTACATTTTTGTAATTCTGAACTTGATTCAAAATCTAACTTTGTGATTGAAATTATTTAAATGGACTTCTTGCTTTCCATTCTGTTTTTGGCTCTAAATAACAAAATAATTGACTAATTCCTTTATCAATTAATCGATTTGAATGTTTCAAGAACCCAAACATTTCTTTAGGTTGTGCGCCAACCGAACTTTTTATTTCTAAGGCAGTTCTGGCAAATACAATTTCTTTAAATTCCTTTTTAATTGAATAAGCAATCATGTCGTACAACATGTTTAAATACAGCATTTTTTCACGTTGAATGGTGTCATCATAGCCTAAAAAATAAGTATCCATTGCTTTACCATTTTTGACTAATGTGTTAAATCCAATCATTTTATCCTTCAAAAAATAGCCATAGAATAAAAAATTATCATCAACCGTATTCTTGAATTCACAAAAGTGATTGTCTGCTAAAAAGAACGTATTAAAAGGTGCGTTTTTCGCTACATGATGGTATAATTCGTTAATTGTATTCTCATATTTTTTAATGTCTTCACAAGATAATTTTCGCTTTTCAACATCAACTATTTTCTTTCTAGCTCTTTTGTATTGGTCTCTGTATTTTTTACTTAAGGCATCTATATATTCTTGCTCGGTTTTCCACTCTTTTGGAATAGAAAACAACATGTTAGGTTGAGTCGTAAATTTGTAATAATCTTTTAAAACCGGAATAAGTTCAGCGGAAGAGTCAGTGTCAAAATCTTTAAAAACAGTCAAATGAACTTTAGTTTTTTGTTCTTTAAATTGAATTTTTAAATCTTCAACGGCTAATTTTAAAATTTCAATGCTTTCAATAGTTGAAATTTTATCTGATTTAGAAAAAGCATTTTGTCCTGTTAGCATGTTATTGCCAATAAATAAAACATGTGAACAATAGTTTTTAAAGACAAAATTTCGAACAGAAGTTTTTATGCAATTGTCTCTTTCGCCAAAGGATTCTAATAAGTTTAAATTTAAAAACTGCGTCAAACTAATTCCTACAAGTATCTCATTTTTAAAGATTCCAATGAAATTACATTGCATATTTGTTGGAGCAGATTTTTCTAAAACCAACAAATAAGCTGTGGATAGAAAAATATTTTTTTGTGCAATTAAATCCCATTCAGTAGGAAGGTTTTTTACTGAATTATATATTTTAAATGTCTTAATAGCTTTTTTTTTTTCAAATATAAAACAACCGTTTCTTATAGTTAATTATTTTAAGGAATTTTTATTATTCTACCGTATATAACTGATGATTGTTTACGGTTTTCCCGTAATAGATAGGAATATTGTATAAAAATTTACGGTTTTCCCGTATTTCTTTAAGGTTTTTGTAAAATATAAGCGGAATCGTTTTTGAGTTAAAAATTAGACTACTACATTAGCAGTATAAATGTCCCTAAATTTATAAATTATGAAAACTTACAAACTATTCTTAATGATTATATTATTGATGTCTTCATCAATATTTGCATCTGTTTCTAGAAACGAAAAAAATGCACTTTTAGATTTGTACACTGCTACAAACGGTGATAACTGGATTAAAAAATGGGATTTTAATCAACCTATATCAACTTGGTATGGAGTTACAGTTGTTGATGATAAAATTGTAAGCATAAACTTGTCTTCCAATAATTTAGTAGGATCAATTCCGAGTTCGATTCAAGATTTAAAATATTTGGAAAGTTTTAATGTTTTTAAAAACAATTTAAAAGGGCATTTTCCTTCAGAATTATTTAAGATTCAAACAATAAAGCATATAAATATATCATTTAATATGTTTACCGGAAATTTACCAGAAAGTATAAGTTTAGCTTCGGGTTTGGTTAGTTTGGAGCTTTTTATGAATCAGTTTTCAGGAAGTTTACCAAACAACATATAAGGTCTTAAGAATCTTGAAATTTTGTCTTTGTTTAATAATAACTTTGAAGGAAATTTACCTAAAGGTTTATATAATTTAAAAAACCTGAAAGAATTGCTTTTAAATAGTAATTTTTTCGTTGGTGAGCTTGATGAAAATATAGCTAATTTAACTAAACTTGAAAATTTAAGTTTATTTGATAATCAATTAAAAGGTACAATTCCTTCTCTAGATAAATTAACTAAATTATCAGCCTTAAATTTATCGTTAAATAATTTTAATGACTTTACTGATGCTACATTGGTTAATTTAGATAGATTTAAATTGCAGATGTACAAAAATAATAATAAAGATAAAATTTTATTAGGTAACAAAGAAACAACTATAATTGTTGCTAATAAAAGTTTAAGAGAAAATCCGGTTACTTTGTCAATTAAAGAGTAGTTATTTCATTGGTTATTAAAAGGGAAGTGTTTTTTTAATGCTTCCCTTTTTTCATTTTTACTTATTTCCAACCGCAAACTATGGCTCCCATTAATGTCATAACAATAATCCAATAACCAGCGGTTACTAAGGTGTATTTCCAAGATTTTTGTTCAAAAAGTGCATTAGTTGCAGCAATTGGCAATGCTAAGAATAGACCCGCGAAAAAACCATGAAAAGCACCGTGTTTAAAAGTTCTAAAAGCATCCATGTAATCAGTCATAAATGCTTGATATGATGGTAGTGCTTTAGTAGTGTCTCCACCTATCATGCCTAAAGCTCCAAATTGATGAATTGTCAACACTTGCATCATAAACGCTAACATAAATGCAAAGATGAAAGTGAATCCAAAAATCTTTAGCATATTGCTTTTTTTTGCTTTCTCATCTGTCATGCCAATTTCATTCATCCAAATTGTTCCAAATACTTTTGGATTGTACCAAATAAATCCAACAACAAAACTTGATAATGCTGCTACTAGAACAGCTAAGAAATTAATTTCCATATTTAATATAATTTATTGGTTAGTATATCAAAGATAGAAAATTAAATAATTAGATAAACAATTGTTAAAATTAGAGCTAAAAAAACCCATAATATTTCTATGATGGGTTTTAAAGTGTATTTTATGTTAATTATTCTGCAGCAACTAATTTACTAGAACTTCTGTATAAAAAGTTTGTATAAACATGTCTTCTTGCAAAACGACTTGGTGATTCAGCATTAACCATTTTTACATAAGTGTTTCTTGGAACACCAAAGTATTCAAACTTAGAACCATCAAGAAATTGAATGTATAAAACAGTTTTGTCCATATAAAAATCTCCGATATTGAAGTTTTTTATAGTCGCTTCGTAAGCGTCTTTTACTTTTTCTTGAGTCTCTGGAGCAATACTAACTAAAAAGTGATACGCTTCAATAACGTTTTTACTTTTTTCTTCAGCAATTAATCTCTCATCTGCATCAGCAATAGTATCAGGATGATCTTCCTTCATATTGTTTCTGTAAATAGTTTTTAACTCTTTTAGAGTAACGTTTTTGTCTACGTTTAATAATTTTCTGTACTCAGCAATTTTTTTAGTATTCATAGTAAAGCAATATAAAAAGTCATGTTTAATTTGATGACTTTCAGGTTTTTATTCAAATTGGGTGCAAATGTAGTTTAATATTTTTATAATTTATAATAAATATGATTTTTTAATATATTAAGAATTATATAACCTAAAAA
>NZ_CAXBFR010000082.1:0-12953 GCF_963975005.1 uncultured Flavobacterium sp. | reverse complement strand
AATGGGATGAATTTAAAACATACGATTGGCAAAAAATATACAATCAAATGCAAAAGCCAGCTTTTGTCTTTGACGGAAGAAATTTATTAAACAAAAAAGAATTAGAAGAAATTGGGTTTGTATATCAAGCCATAGGTTCATAAATTAAAACAAGTATGAGTTATAAAATAGCAATAATAGGACTAGGATATGTTGGCTTGCCGTTAGCAAGATTATTTGCAACAAAATTTCCTGTAGTAGGATTTGATATCAATCAAAAAAGAATTGATGAGCTAAATTCAGGAAAAGACAATACCTTAGAGATTGAGGAAGATGTTTTACAAAAAGTATTAGTAAAATCTCCTTCTGATGCAAACGGATTGTTTTGTTCAGCAAATTTAGAAGATATCAAAGACTGCAATTACTACGTAGTTACGGTTCCTACACCGGTAGATAAAAACAACAGACCTGATTTAACACCTCTGTATAAATCAAGTGAAACGGTTGGAAAAGTCCTTAAAAAAGGAGATATCGTTATTTATGAATCTACCGTATATCCTGGAGTTACAGAAGAAGAATGTGTGCCTGTTTTAGAGCGAATAAGTGGGTTGAAATTCAATGTTGACTTTTTTGCAGGTTATTCACCAGAAAGAATCAACCCGGGAGACAAAGAACATACCGTTGAAAAAATATTAAAAGTTACCTCAGGGTCTACACCAGAAATAGGCATAAAAGTTAATGAACTCTATAAAACTGTAATTACTGCCGGAACGCATTTAGCTCCAACAATTAAAGTAGCTGAGGCAGCAAAAGTAATTGAAAACTCACAAAGAGATATCAACATTGCTTTCGTAAATGAATTAGCAAAAATATTTAATTTATTAGACATTAACACACACGATGTTTTAGAAGCAGCTGGTACCAAATGGAATTTCCTTCCCTTTAAACCGGGATTAGTGGGTGGACACTGCATTGGGGTAGACCCTTATTATTTAGCGCAAAAAGCACAAGAAAAAGGCTATCACCCTGAAATTATTTTAGCAGGTAGAAGACTAAATGACAGTATGGGAGAATATGTAGCTTCTCAAGTAGTGAAAGCAATGATTAAAAAAGGAGTAACCGTTAATGGCGCTACTTTATTAATGTTAGGAATAACTTTCAAAGAAAATTGCCCTGATGTTAGAAATACTAAAATTGTAGATGTAATTGCTTCTTTAAAGGAATACGGCATTACCATTACAACTTATGATCCTTGGGCTAACCCAGCTGAGGTGCAACATGAATATAAAATTGAAAGCACCAAAGAAATTCCAAACCAAAAGTTTGATGCAGTAGTTTTAGGAGTTTCACACAAAGAGTTTTTACAACTAGACATTCCTAGTCTACAAAAAGAGAATAGTGTTCTATATGACGTAAAAGGAATTTTAGGAAACAATGTAGACGGAAAACTATAATTTATTTATTTAATATAAAGTATGAAGCCTTGTTTTTGACAGGGCTTTTTTTTGGAACATATTTTTTTTTGGATCACAGATTCGAGAAATTCGAGAAATTTTTATAATTTTTTGGAACATAAATTTTTTGGAACACAGATTAAAGAAATGGTAGAAATCTTGTCAACCTACAAACGTTCACCCCACCACTTTGTCACCCTGCTTGTGCTGAATTTATTTCAGTGAAAGGGTCTCGATAGCACCCCCAACGTAAGAACCTACTTGCCACGGATTCCAAAGATTATCACGGATTAATCTAAATTCAACTTACAACCCATCATAAACATCATCAACCCATCGTCATTGCGAGGAACGAAGCAACCATATCAACCCACCGCAAACATCATAAAAAAACCATCACGTAACCGTAAACTTCAAAAAAAATCCTTTCCTATTTTGTATAAAATTCATGGGCTTGCTTCCTCCCTCGCAAAGACTAGTGTTTTAATTAAATTTTCACCAGATCCAAAAAATCCCCATATTTACCCATAACCTACAACTCATAACTCACAATCCACAATCCACAATTCACAACCCCAAACTTGTCACCCTGCTTGTGCTGAATTTATTTCAGTGAAAGGGTCTCGATAGCACCCCCAACGTAAGAACCTACTTGCCACGGATTCCAAAGATTATCACGGATTAATCTAAATTCAACTTACAACCAACAACCAACAACCAACAACCAACAACAGATAACTGACAACCAAAAACCATTAACAACCCCTATTAATGTAAAAATAACCTTGAATAATAAAAATAAAGTCTATTTTTGCAATTAACGCTTGTTTAAAATACTAATATTATAGAAATGAAAAATATACTTATCACTGGTGGAGCTGGTTTTATTGGTTCACATGTAGTAAGAAGATTTGTAAATCAATATCCAAATTATCACATTTTTAATTTAGATGCTTTGACTTATGCAGGAAATCTGGAGAATATAAAAGATATAGAAGATAAACCCAACTATACCTTTGTGAAAGGTGATATTTTAGGCGAAGCTTTTTTAGACGAATTATTTGCTAAACATCAGTTTGAGGGCGTGTTGCATTTAGCAGCCGAATCACATGTAGATAGATCTATAACAGATCCTTTGGCCTTTGTGAAAACAAATGTTATAGGCACAATGAACTTATTAAACGTAGCCAAAAAACAGTGGAAGGATAATTTTGAAGGCAAGCGTTTTTACCATATTTCAACCGATGAGGTTTATGGTTCTCTTGGTGAAACAGGGTTGTTTACTGAAACTACTTCGTATGACCCAAATTCTCCTTATTCAGCCTCAAAAGCGGCATCGGATCATTTTGTAAGAGCTTATGGAGAAACGTATGGTTTACCTTATGTGATTACCAATTGCTCTAACAATTATGGACCAAACCATTTTCCAGAAAAATTAATTCCCTTATTTATACATAACATCATTGAGAAAAAACCTTTACCTGTTTATGGGGATGGGAAATACACTCGCGATTGGCTGTTCGTAGAAGACCATGCCGTAGCAATTGATTTAGTGTTTCATGAAGGAAAAAACCATGAAACTTATAATATTGGAGGTTTCAACGAATGGCAAAACATAGATTTAGTAAAACTATTGTGCAAACAAATGGATGCTAAATTAGGAAGAATAGCGGGTGAATCTGAAAAGTTAATCACATACGTAAAAGACAGACCAGGTCACGATTTGCGTTATGCTATTGATGCCTCAAAAATAAACAAAGAACTAGGTTGGAAACCTTCTGTAACTTTTGAACAAGGTTTAGAAAAAACCATAGATTGGTATTTGTCGAATGAAGAATGGTTGAATAATGTAACTTCTGGAGAGTATCAGAAGTATTATGAAGAGCAGTATAGCTAATTAAGAAAAATTTAATGAGTCAATTAAAAAAAGGGGCAATTTTGTCTTATGTAAATATTGTATTAACAAATGTGATTGGGTTGGTATTAACACCTTTTATAATTCATTCATTAGGTGATTCTGAATATGGACTTTATACGTTAATTGGTTCATTAATAGCATATTTTACTTTAATGGATTTAGGATTGAATAATACTATTATCCGTTATGTTTCCCTTTACAAGCACAATAATGATAAGGAAGGTGAAAAGAGCTTTTTAGGGCAAATTTTCTTAATGTATGCTATTATATCAGTGGTTGTTTTATTAGCAGGCTTTTTTGTTTACTGTCGATTAGATGATATCTTTATCAACTCACTGACCGTCGATCAAATTGAAAAAGCAAAAATGATGTTTGTTATATTGAAAATCAATATAACAAACATCATTTTTGCTTTTTCAATATTGCGATACATTACCAGGTGGTGCTTTTGTAGCAATTTGTAATGCTTACGAACAATTTATTTTCCCAAGATTACTTTTAATTGTAAAGTATGTAGTTAGAAGTGTTTTAGTATTTGCAATTTTAGGAATAATACCAGCAGCAATTACTTTAGTTTGGATAGATACAATTATTAATGTTTTATTTATATTACTTAGTATTTATTATGTAACGCAAAAGTTAAATGTTAAAATAAAAATCTCTTGCCTAAATTTACCCTTGTTAAAAGAAATTTCATCTTATTCATTTTGGATTTTTTTAACAGCAATTGTAATGAGTTTACAATGGAATGTGGGACAGCTGATATTAGGTATTTCTAAAAATACTATTATTGTTGCAGTTTATGGAGTTGGTATTTTGTTAGGAGGTTATTATGGTGCTTTTGCAGGGGCTATAAACACCTTGATGTTGCCAAGAGCTACTCAAATGACAGTAGAAGATAATGTTGACTCGTATAATACTGCAATTCAAAAAATAGGTCGTTTTAACGGTTTCATATCTTTTTTAATATTGACCGGATTTATACTTTTTGGAAAAGATTTTATCAAGCTTTGGATTGGCGAAAACTATATAAAAGCATGGGAGATTGCTTTGCTGATTATGATTGCAATGACATTACCTTTATTACAAGCTTTTGGGAGTTCAATATTGGAAGCAAAAAAGAAAAATAGGTATAGATCAATGATTAGTTTATTAACAATTAGTGGTGCTGCAATTGTGGGTATATTTTTAGTACCCAAATATTCAATTGAAGGAATTATATATCCACTATTTGTAGCATTAATAATCAACAGTCTTATTATGTCTATCTATTATAGAAAAATATTTGGATTTAAAATATTTTCATTTTTTTATAATGTAATTTTAAAAATAATTTTACCTATCGCACCACTACTTTTTTTATTCATGTTTGTTAAGAAAAAATCCTCAATTACTGGATGGTTAGATTTAATTATTTATGTCGTGGGTTTTTGTTTAGCTTATGCCTTAGTTATTTATATGCTGATAATGAATAAAGAAGAAAAAAACATTCTCCAAATAAAATTAAAAAATAAGAATTAATGATTACAAAAATAAGAATTATTCTTTGGCGAATACTAGGCCTTGATTATCAAGGATTATTAAGCAAAATAGACTATGTTTTGTTAAAAAATGATGCATTTACCCAAAGAGGAATTAAAACATACGACAATGGTGCAAAAGTTTGGCGTTGGTCTAAAACACCTTTAGTGATTGGGAAATATTGTAGTATTGCTTATAATGTTAATTTTATAGTTGATGAGGGGTATCACACAATCTCAGAAATAACCAATTATCCACATATTAATATTTTAACCACAAATTCAGAATTACTTGAATTAAAAAAAACTTTTCATCAGAAAGAAGGTATAGTAGTAGGAAGTGATGTTTGGATTGGAATGAATGCCATTATTTTACCTGGAATCACAATTGGTAATGGAGCAGCAGTTGCTGCAGGATCAATAGTCACAAAAGATGTTCCCAGTTATT
Source organism: uncultured Flavobacterium sp. (assembly GCF_963975005.1). Classification (GTDB taxonomy): domain Bacteria; phylum Bacteroidota; class Bacteroidia; order Flavobacteriales; family Flavobacteriaceae; genus Flavobacterium. The sequence continues at coordinate 7,634 of NZ_CAXBFR010000082.1, read as the reverse complement.
CAGTAGTTGGAGGTAATCCTGCCAAAATAATTAGAATGAAGTATGATGATGAAACAATTGATGAATTGAACAGAACTGAGTGGTGGAATTGGGAAGAGGCGATTATACATAAAAGAAAAGCAGATTTTTATTTACCTATATTAGTTTTTAAAGAAAAATATAAATAAATTATGAAAATAGTCTATTGTGCAACTCAAATGTATAAACCAGGTGGCACGGAAAAGGTTTTAGCTGAAAAAATAAATTATTTAGTAGAAAATACTAATTATGAAATACATATTATTACAGAAGATCAAGGTGCAAATCCTTTCTTTTTTACGTTTAGTTCTAAAGTAATAATTCATGATATGTGTATTTCTAAATTAAATAAGAAAATTATTCCCGGAATAACATTTATTAAAAATATATTTAGATTAAGGAAACTCTATGAGCAAAAATTACTTCAAATAAAACCTGATATTGTAATTGTTGTAGAAAGAGGTTATTTAGATTTTGTAATTCCATTTATAAAAAACCATTTTTTTTATCTACAATAATTTCATTTTGCCAAAGAAGCAGTTAAGGCCCATACAAATTTAATGGATGGACGTTTAAAGAGACTAAGACATAAATTAAGATATAAAATTCTTTTTAACATGTTTAATAAATATGATTATTTAGTTTTACTTACAAAAAGAGATCAGACCCAAGGTAATTATAAAACAAAGACTAAAGTAATTTATAATATGCTTAATTCTATACCAACAGATGGTGCAAATCTGTCAAGTAAAAATGTTATTAGTGTAGGAAGTATGTATGATAATAGAAAGAACTTTAAAGAACAAATAGAGATGTGGAAAAGTGTTTGTTTGTCACATCCTGATTGGACATTAAACATTTACGGAGATGGAGGAGAAAAATTTTTTCTACAAAAATTAATTGACAAATATAAACTGAATGAGTTTGTAATTTTGCATGGAAATACAAATAAAATTACAGAAAAATATAAAAATAGTTCTATCTTTCTTTTTACTTCACAAGCTGAAGGATACCCTATGGTGTTAATTGAAGCACAGTCTAATGGTTTGCCTTGTATTGCCTATGATGCACCTACTGGCCCAAGTGAAATTATTGTAGATAAAAAAAATGGTTTTTTAATTGAAAACAACAATATTAAAGAATTAGAAAAAAAATTGACATTATTGATGGATGATGAAGAGTTGAGAATAGAAATGGGAAATAATGCTAGAACATCAAGTAAGAAATATTTACCAGATATAGTAATGAAAAAATGGATTAATTTTTTCTTAGAGTTACAAAAAATTAAAAAATGAAGATAAAAACAATAACTTGTCACGAAGTATACAATCATGGGGCTAGTTTGCAAGAATACGCACTTTTAACCCATTTAAATTCAGTGGGTCATGATGCAGAAACCATACATTATAAACCCTTTTTTTTATCAAATCATTTTAAATTTTGGTCCGTTGCCAATCCTAAATATGATAAACTATTTTTAAAGCAACTCTATCTATTATTAAAGTTTCCAGGTAGATTATTAGATTTAAGGAGAAAGAAAAATTTTGATTTATTTTCAAAAAAACATATTGCTACAGGAAAAACTTTGTATAAAAACAATGACGAACTTAAAAAGAATTTACCTATAGCAGATGCCTATATTTGCGGGAGTGATCAAATATGGAATTCTTTTTTTCTAAATGGAAAAGATCCTGCTTTTTATTTAGATTTTGTACCAATTGATAAATTAAAAATAAGTTATGCAGCCTCTTTTGCAACTGATGCAATTGATAATAACTTAAAGCCCTTTGTTAAAGAAAAAATTTCTAGGATAAACGCAATAAGTGTAAGAGAAACTTCTGGAGTAAAAATACTAAATGAACTTGGAATTAATAATGTTTTACAAGTTTTAGATCCTGTTTTTTTATTATCAAAGGAGTATTGGAGGGATACATTTATAAAAGATATTGGTTCAAATTATATATTTGTTTATGATTCTGACAATAATCAACAATTAAAAAAAATTGCACAAAAAATCGCAAAACAAGAAAACTATAAAATTTATACGGTTGATAAACACATAAAATATGCCGACAAAAATTTTTATTTTGAAGCTCCAGATTGTTTTCTTAGTTTAATATTACATTCAAAATTAGTACTTACTAATTCTTTTCATGCATTATCTTTTTCATTAATTTTTAATAAAAAGTTTTTAGTTTTTAATAGATTGGAGAAAATAAATACACGTATGAGAGATTTAATGATATTAACCAAAACTGATTATTTACTAATAAGTGAAGAAAATAATATTGAAATAAATCTAGATCAAATAGTAGTAGATTATAATGTAGTAAATAATATAATTGAAAATAAAGTAAACGAATCAAAATTATTTTTAGAAAAAGCCCTTTAAAATGAAATTAATAAATAAAATAAAAGCAAAAATATTTGCATTAGTTTTTTGGCAAACAAATTTAGGTGATTATGTTAACAAAATATATGATATTAAAATTTTTATAAAATATTCATTCAAGTTGTCAAAATTAAAATCTAAAGAAAATTATGAAGCATATTTAACCAAACAATATCATATCATTGAAAAAGGTCTTGCATTACCAGAACCTAGATTTGGATTTGGTAAACAAAAAATAATAGAGCTTATTACAATAACAAACCAATATCTAAATATATATGGTAATACTAGATTAATTGGAAGTATTAAAAACACACTAGGTGAATATATTATTTTAAATAATAAATTAATAGATACTGATAATGACTTTTACAACCAAATTGATTTTTTTTTAAAGGATAATATTACTGAAAGTCAGGGTGGAACTAAAAACTTTACTTTAAAAGATATAGATAATGCAACAGATATTAATTTTCAAAATTTTTTAGAATCAAGAACTAGTGTTAGAGATTTTTCAAGTGAAAGTGTAGATAACGATGAAATAAAAAAAGCAATATTTTTGGCACGTAACACGCCATCTGTTTGTAATAGACAAAGTTGGAAAGCACATTTAATTACTGATCAAGAATTAAAAAATAAGCTGTTAATTATTCAAAATGGCAATAATGGATTTACAAATTCTATAAATAAATTACTAATAATTACTACTGATGCAAAAAAGTTTACTAAATTAGAAAGCAATCAAATATTTGTTGATGGTGGTCTTTTTGCAATGAATGTTTTATTATCATTACATGCAAGTAAAATTGCAAGTTGTTGTTTAAATACTTGTTTGCCTTTTGTAACTGAAAAAGAAATAAAAAAAATTGCAAATATTTCAGATTCTGAACGTTTAATAATGATGATTGGAATTGGAAAATATAAAGATGTTTTTAAAGTAGCTTTTTCAGAAAAATTATCAGTTGAAGAAATATTAATAATACATTAATTAAAAATTTGATATAAAAAAACATTAATTTTTTATTTAATTAACACTATTTTTTACAGTAAAAGGCTTAAGAATGTTCAAATCATTATTTAAAGTAGTAAGGTAATTTATGCAAATATCACTTCAAAAATCTAATCAACTAAAAGCAATAGCTGTGGCGATGATGCTTTTCTTACATTTGTTTAACAAACCTTATGAAGGGCTTTTTACTCCATTGTTGTTTATTGGCAAACAACCTTTGTCCTATTACATTTCATTGTTTTCGGATGCCTGTGTACCCATTTTTGCATTTGTGAGTGGTTATGGCTTGTTTTTTAAATATAATTTATATCCAGAAAATCACAACACCTCTAATTTTAAAAGAATAATAAAATTATATATAAACTATTGGATAATATTAATATTGTTTTGTGTTTTATTAGGTAGGATAATTAAACCATCAATATATTTAGGAAGTACTCAAGAATTTATTTTAAATATTTTATCTATTAGTAATTCATACAATCCTACATGGTGGTTTTTATTTATTTATTTCTAGTATTTACATCAAAGCCAATATTTAAATTTATCAATAAAAAACCTTGGGTTATTGTTTTTAGTACACTTATTTTTATTTATACCGTTGGGTTTTATTTTATGGTTTATAAAAACAATATGTTTGAACAATTATGGTTAAATAAAATAATTAATATTATTGCAAGATATTGTTATGCCTTATTTCCATTTGTTTCGGGTGCTATGTTTTATAAATGCAAAGACTTTAAAGTATTAGATAAAATAAAAAATAAAAATAGTTATGCAATTCTTTTAATAATATTGATAATAATATTCCATGGTTTTTTTCCAAACCTCTATTTTTCTTCTTATTTAGCTTTAGCATTTGTAGTTTGTATTATTCATCTAGATTTTCCAAAAATTGTAAATGATATGTTAGAATATTTGTCACATCATTCTACAAATATTTGGTTAGTTCATATGTTTTTTTATGCTATTTTTTTTAGCAAATATATTTATTATCCAAAATATGTTGTATTAATTTTTTTATTTTTAGTTCTTTGCTCATTGATTAGTTCAATTATAATTAATAAGATTTATAAATTAATAATTAAAAAAATATTTTAAAATGAAAAAAATATTAGTTTGTTTTGGTACTCGTCCTGAGGCTATTAAAATGTGCTCCTTAGTCCATGAACTACAAAAACAAAACTTTGAATGTAAAGTTTGTGTTACAGCTCAACATCGTGAAATGTTAGATCAGGTTTTAGATTTTTTTGAAATAACACCAGATTATGATTTAAATATCATGAAACCAAATCAAAGTTTAAATCAATTAAGTGGTAATATATTTCTTAAAATGGATGAAGTGTTTTCGTCTTTTTTACCTGATTTAGTTTTAGTACACGGTGATACAACAACTTCAAGCATAGTAGCTTGGGCGGCTTTTAATTATGGTATTAAAGTAGGACATGTAGAAGCTGGTTTAAGAACATTTGACAAAAAAAGCCCTTTTCCAGAAGAAATGAATAGACAAATTACGGGTAAAATTGCAGATTATCATTTTGCTCCAACGCTTGCATCTGAAAGAAATTTGATTAAAGAAAATGTAGAAAAAGAAAATATTGTTATAACTGGTAATACTGTTATTGATTCTTTACTATGGACAGAAAAAAAACTTGATAATGGGTTTGTGAATGAAAAAATTAATGAATTACAACATATTATTGATGCTGACAAAAAAACAATTTTAGTAACTTCTCATAGAAGAGAAAATTTTGGTCAAGGTTTTATTGATGTTTGTAATGCTTTAATAGAAATTGCAAAAGATAAGACAATAGAGATTATATTTCCTGTTCATCTAAATCCTAATGTTAGAAAACCTGTTTTTGAGTTATTGTCAAATCATTCCAATATTCACTTAATTGAACCTTTAGATTATCCATCTTTTGTTTGGTTAATGAAACAGTCATATTTAATCATAACAGATTCTGGAGGTATTCAAGAAGAGGCACCTTCACTTGGAAAGCCAGTTTTGGTTATGCGCGACACTACGGAAAGACCCGAAGCAGTAGAAGCCAAGACAGTCCTTTTAGTGGGTACAGATAAAATTAAAATAGTAGAAAATACTAAGTTACTTTTAAAAGATAAAAATTTGTATCAAAAGATGGCCCAAAGCTATAATCCTTATGGAGATGGAAAAGCAAATGAGAAAATAATTAAATATTTAAACAATAAATTATGATTCCTAAAGTAATTCATTATTGTTGGTTCGGAAGAAATCCTTTACCTGAACTTGCAACAAAATGTATAGAATCATGGCAAAATTTTTTGCCTGATTACGAAATTAAAGAATGGAATGAAGATAATTTTCCTCTAGAGCAATATATTTTTGCAAAGGAAGCCTTAGAAAATAGAAAATTTGCTTTTGTATCAGATGTAGCTCGACTTCATGCATTAAAATATGAAGGAGGCATCTATATGGACACTGACGTTGAAGTAATTAAATCTTTAGATGATTTGTTAAATCAAACTGCTTTTTCAGGTTTTGAAAATGATGATTTTGTGCCAACAGGTATTATGGCAAGTGTAAAAGGAAGTAGTTGGTCAACAGAACTTTTAGAATATTATCATAATAAACCTTTTGTAAACCAGGACGGCACATTAGAAACCACTTCAAATACTTTTATAATCACTCAAATAATGAAGGAAAAAGGTTTTGTAATGAATAATACGATTCAAAAAATTGATGGATATGTTAGTTTCTATACAAATGATTACTTTTGCCCCAAGAGTTATAAAACAGGATTAATTGAATTAACGCCAAACACTTATTGCATCCATCATTTTGCAAAATCATGGATACCTTTAAAGCATAAATGGAGAAATATTGTTAAAATGAAATTGATGAATATTATAGGATATAAAAATATTCAAAAAATTATTGATTTAATAAAAAAGTAAATCAAATTATGAAGATAGTTTTTAGTACCGATCAAACTTACTTACATGGAGGGACAGAAAAAGTATTGGCTGAAAAAGCGAATTACTTGGTTAGAAATTTAGGTTATGATGTATATATAATTACAACTGAACAAAAACAAAAGCAGGCCTGCTATTATTTAGATGCTAGAATTCGTCAAATTGATTTAGGTATAAACTATCATCGTGAACTAAGTTATTTTCATCCTAAAAATCTATTAAAAATTTTTAAACATTTTAAATGTTTAAAAAAGAATATAGGAGATATTGAGCCTGATAATTGGGTTGTTTGTAATTTTGCTTTCGATTTTTTTTTTATTCCATTTATTGAAAAAGGTATTCCTAAAATAAAAGAATTTCACGGTTCACAGTTTATGAGAAGAAAAGAGTTAAATAAAGGCTCTTTTTTTAAATCGCTACTATTTAAAATACAATTAAAAATTGAAGGTAAATATGATGCTTTGGTTGTGTTAAACCCTGATGAACAAGAATATTTCGATTCTAAAAACACTGTAGTTATACCTAATCCAATACAAATACAAGATAGCCAAGCTAAATTAGAAAATAAATTAGTAATTGCAGCTGGTAGAATAGCTCCTGTAAAAGGGTTTGAACGATTAATTACTGCTTGGGCATTAGTAACTCAAAAACATCCCGATTGGTCTTTGCATATTTTTGGAGAGGATTATTTAGAAACACAAGTAAGATTAGAAAGTCTAATAACGGAATTACAAATACAGGATAATGTCGAATTTAAAGGTTCGTCTTCAAATATGACAGAAACCATGTTGAATTACTCAATGTATTTGATGACCTCACATACCGAATGTTTTCCTATGGTTTTATTAGAATCTCTCTCGGTAGGTTTGCCTATAATTGCTTTTGATGTACCTAGTGGTCCAAGAAACATTATCTCAAATGGAAAAGATGGTTTATTAATTGAAAATAATAATATTAAAGCTTACGCAAAAGCTATTGAGTCATTAATAGTCGATGAAGTTTTAAGGGTAAAAATGGGTAGACAGGCAAAATTAAATAGTGCAAGTTTTAATCAAGATTTAGTAATGAATATGTGGAATAATTTATTAAGTAAATAAACATGGAAAGCTTTATTCCAGCAGAGTATTATTCAGATCTTTATCATCATTTAATGTTGGTCATGGTTCTTTTAGTATATTTGGAAAGTGCAAAAAATATATCAAATATTAGAAATTTAAAAAGTAAAAACTTTTTAGGTATCTTTTTGTTTTTAATTGTCTT
>NZ_CAXBFR010000081.1:0-13008 GCF_963975005.1 uncultured Flavobacterium sp. | reverse complement strand
CACTTTGCCAGTTGGCTAGAACGTTTTGTTTACAAGAAAAATACAATAAGCCAGCAGTCAAACAGCTTGCCCAATGCTCAAAACAAAAACACGTATGTTACGCAACTCATGCCAGACCTGCCCAAGACAATAGCGAACTCCTTAAAAAAACAAATAAATAAGCCGTGAGCAAATTTTTCTCCCAAGCTTAGTTACATAATGTGGCATTATAGTGCATAACAGCTTTGTTAATTGAAATCGGGTTTGTCACGCACTATAAGATGACATTATGTTAAACATCCCCTCACCCCACGCGCAAGCCAGCGGCTCCAGGGCAACATTTTTTGCAGCTAGAGCGTTGGGTTGTCATCCTGAGCTTGCCGAAGGACAGCTACAAAAAACACCGTCCTTCGCCACTGCCATAAACACATACCTTTTCAATTTGAAATCACAGTTTCTTCAGTATTAAAAAGTACTTTTCCGTTCACTGTCTTTTGCTTCTTTATGTTTAAATAGGTAAGTAGAAGTCTATGCTGAGCCTGTCGAAGTACGTTGTTTTTTGCAAATGCTTCCCAAATCCTATCAAACCCCTAATCACTATTTACTATTCACTAATTACTAATCACTCAAAAAAAAACATTCACAAAAATCAAAATCCCAAGCAAGAGTGTTTTCCAATTTCCATAACCACAAACCAACTGAACACTAAAAACTGAACACTGAACACTACAAAAACACCCTTGCCTGCGCAGCTGCCACATCGCACTAGGCATGTAATAATTGTTTTTTTGTAAATGCTTCCCAAATCCTATCAAACCCCTAATCACTATTCACTAATCACTATTCACTAATCACTATTCACTAATCACTGGACATACTAACTTAGCCAATTTTTAAACACTTAAAACCCAAAAAGAACCACTTATTAATTTTAATAGTCCTTCTTTAGTATTAATGCGTTTATTTACATTTTTATTTTTGTATGGTAATAGAACAAGGTTTTTATTTGTTAGTATAAAAAATAAATTATTTATAATATTTAATTTACACATAATTTCCTAGTTATAATACTGTTTTTTTTCTAACAATTTAGAAAATTTATATAAACCTGGTTGCTAATTTTTCTTTGTTTATTAGTGTTATAAACAAAGCTGATGTTTTTTTAATAGTAAAATCGCTCTCTCTGTTTTGTAATAATATAATTTTCAAAACGTTTATTTTTTATGTAAGAAAGATTAAAAGAGAGAGGGTTTTATTTAATACTTATATTAAATAAAGGTAAAACGATCAAAGTAGAAAGAAAGTATTAAAAACAAATAATTAACAATTAAATCTATCCACAAATGAAGCAATTCTACATTAAAACAATTTTTACACTTTGCACAATCTTTACTGCCAACTTAAATGCTCAAACTTACATCATTGATGCATCAGGTACAAGTACTTGTTCTGCAAATACCGGAATAGACAGTCCTTTTCTTTGTATTTCAGCAGGTGCAGCAACTAATGTTGGGACTTTCACGGATTCAAACACTTCAGGGACACTTACTGCAATCGACATGGACGTATATGATGCTTGTAATGGGGTTTTTGAAGTTTTTCTTAACAATGTTTCTGTTGGAACTGCAACAACTACAGGAACCAATTGTGCTTGTGAGGCAATTGCATCTAACCCAAATATTACAAAAAACATTTCTATTACGGTTACACCAGCAATTGAGGCAGCCTATGTAGTTGGAGGAGTTAACACGATATCAATATCAACTTCAACGCAACAATGTTTCTATGGTGTTGAGATTACTGCTGTAATAGGTGCCCTAGGAGTTGAAAATTTTAATAGCAATAACACAATAAAAATATACCCAAATCCAGCTACTGAAGCAATTACTATTTCTGGATTAATGAATAATGAAGATTATCTAATATATAATTATTTAGGAGCTGAAATTAGGCACGGAAGTATTTCTTACAATCAAAAAATTGACATTGAAAATTTAGATAATGGTTTATATTTCTTGAAATTTAAAAACGGTAAGACATTAAAATTTATAAAAGAGTAAATTTATAACATTTTTTAAAAGGGTATACTGCAACTAATTATGCAGCATAATAGTTTTTTTAAATCTGGTAAACCCTAAAAAAAAATGCCTAGTTTTTTAACTAGGCATTTTTTAATTATGTTAAATATAGTTCTTTTGGAATATGGTTTTCTTTACACCATTTTCTTCAATCCTCATTACAGTAGTACTAAATCCAAAGGGAACTAAATTGTAATAATCAATAGCTTGAATTAGCCATTGTTCTTCTAAACGCATAAGTTTTATAAAATAGTTGTTTTCAATTTTTGTGAATTGATTTTAATAATTATTTTAAAAAATACTTTGGAATAATGCTTAAAACAGCATTACACTTTCTTTAATTTTAGAGTTTATATTCCGTTTTTTAGTTTTGTTTGCCTCTCCTTTCGATCACTAAAAAAACAGCTTCAAAAAAAAAACAAATTATCAATTTTTGCTTCTTTTCTCCGAAAGTAAATTTTGTAGTGTTAGTTACATAATTTAAGAGATTAACGATAAAGAACATATAAAACTATATATTTTTTTAAATTTTAGTAAACTATGTTACATAGAATAAAAGTAGCCTTATGTTTATAACAGAGAGTTTTTTAAGCGTTTTATTAATACATTAAAACATCTAATTAAAGTTATTACATTAAATATGTGTTAGATTAAATTAAATTTGTGCTATATTAATAATAGTGCTAAATAAAACAAAATGAAGAATGCATTTTCAAATAACCAGAATATAGCCAATGCTATTGCTTTAGATTTATTAAAATTAGAGGATTATTTTGAAAAAATGTTACTATTTATAGCTGAAACATGCAGTATTGACAATGCATTTATTACACTGGTAGACAGTAGCAGACACACTGTAAAATCTAAAATTGGCTTAGATTTTTTAACTAATCCAACTGAAATTATTTGTTTTCAGCAACTTGTTGATCGCGAAGAATTATTAGTAGTTTCAAACCTCACTAGCGATTCAGAATTTCAAGCAATTGAATTCAATAATTCTTTTGACTTTTTTGCTGGATTTCCTATAAAAATTTCCGATAATTTGGTATATGGAACACTCTGTATTTTAAATAATAAGTCCGTAAAACTTACTTCAATAGCGTTAAAAACGATAAAACATGCCGTAGCTCAAATAGAATGCTTCTTACAAGTGTATCTTGAAAATCAAAGACTAAATGATGTTATATATCAAAACGAGAATAGTTTTCATTTGCTTAAAAAAAATTCAAGAGAGTTTTTTAACCAATTTGATTTAAATGGAAATGTTACTCATATATCAAAAAATTGGACTAGTTTACTTGGTTATTCTGAAGAGGATATTTTGGGAAGTAACTATAGCAAATATTTCCATCCAGATGATCTCGATTCTTCTTCCGAGTTTTTAAATACTATTGTAGAAAAAACAAATGAGATAGAAGAGCATGTCTATAGAATCAGGCACATGGATGGTCATTATATTTGGTTTTCTTGCAAAATAGAAGTATTTGTAAATAATAAAGGAACTTTCTTTATGGGTATCTCACGAGATATAACTGAATATGTAGAAGATAAAAACACTGTAATAAAGCAAAAAACGTTTTACGAAAAAATCATAAATGGACTACCTACAGGTGTAACTGTATTTGATAGCGATTTTAAGTACTTATATATCAATCCTAGTGCCATTGCAAATGAAGACCTCCGCGAATTTATTATTGGAAAAAATGACTTTGAATATGTTAAAAAAACGAATCAGGACGAAAATTTTGCAATTAATCGAAGAATTAGATATCAAGAAGCATTACAAAAAAAACAAACTATAGAATGGGAAGAAACCCTAAATGACAAGCTTGGGAAAAAAAAATATTATAATCGAAAAATAACCCCCTTGTTTCACGAAGATGGAGCACTTGATGTATTAATTAGCTTTGAAGTAGATATTACGGAAATTAAAAATACGCAATTAGAGGTACTTAATAGTAAAAAACTAACCAGTAAAATTATTAAGAATGCAGGAGTTGGAATCTTGGTTCAAGGACCAAACTTAGAAATATTAGAAAATAATGCCGCAACTTGTCAATTGTTGGGTATTTCTCAAAACCAATTGCTTGGTAAAACCAACTATGATGAGCATTGGAATGTAATACATTTGGATGGTGCCAATTTTAAAGCTGAGGATTATCCTGTTCCACAAGCTATTAAACATTTAAAACCAATACAAAATATAATTATGGGAGTTAATCGTCCGGTACAAAACGATTTGGTTTGGTTGTTGGTCAGTGCTATACCAGTATTTGATAATGATGAAGCACTAATTTATGTAATTTGTTGTTTTAGTGATATAACAACACTAAAATTAGCAGAAGAGGCTTTAAAAGCAAGTAATGAAAGATTTAAGTTTGCAAGAAAAGCTACATCAGACCTTATGTGGGATTGGAACATAGAAACTGGAACAATATTTTTTGAAGGAATGGGTGCTACACAATTTGGAGTTGATTTTGAGAATAATACTTTATTGATTTCAGAAAGTAAAAAATTTGTACATCCTGATGATATAGTTGAAGTTTTTAACAGCCTTGATAAGGCTTTAGATGAAGGAGCAAAGATATGGTCTGGTCAGTACAGGTACCTAAAACAGGACGGTACTTATGCTTATGTTAAAGATAAAGCTGTAATCATTAGAGATGGTAACGGAAAAGCAATTCGTGTGATTGGTGCTCAACAAGATATTACTTATGAAAAAAAGCTAAAAGACGATTTAATACAAAGTGAAAAACAGTTTAAGGGAGCTTTTGTTAATTCTAGTATTGGTATGGCTATTATTGATTTTAAGGGCAAATGGGAAGAAATAAATAGTGAAATTGTAGAATTATTTGGTTACTCAAAGGTAGAATTATTTAAACTTACATTTTCAGACCTCACCCATCCTGATGATTTAGGGGTAGATTTAGATAATTTTGAGCGATTAGCTTCTGGATTAATTTCTAAATTTAATGGGGAAAAAAGATTTTTTCACAAAAATGGAGCTATGGTTTGGGTGAACTTTTCCGTTTCTGTTCTAAAAAATTCTTCACAGGAGCCCCTCTATTTTATTTCTCAATTTGTAGATATCACAAATAGAAAAGAGGTACAACAAGAAAATATTTTATTAGTGGAAGAAAATATTAAAAGCAAAATTATTCAGTTAAATGAAGCCAAAAACATGTATCGTCTTTTAGCGGATAATATGGTTGACTTAGTTTGTTCACACGGTTTAGATGGTAAATTTCAATATGTTTCACCCTCTATATTTAATATATTAGGCTATTTTCCTGCAGAGCTAATTGGTTTTTATCCTGAAGATTTTGTACACATAGATGATGTAAATCGACTTAAAAAAAGTATTTTGGACTTTAAAACTAAAAAAGAAAATACTTCAGCGGAGGTTCGATTTCTTAATAGAAAGGGGAAGATTGTTTGGTGCGAAATTAAGATTAATTTAGTTCAAGAAGAGGGTGTACTAACAAGTTTTCATTCCGCCACCAGAGACATTACATCAAGAAAATTGGCAGAATTAAAAGTTGAGGAAGCTTTGCAAAAAGAAATTGAATTGAAAGAATTAAAAAGCAATTTGGTTTCCACTATTTCTCACGAATTCAGAACACCTATGACAACCATACGAGCAAGTGCTGAATTGATTCAAATGTATTTGGAGAACCAAGAAATAAACAATTATTCACTTTTGCAAAATAGAATTAATACCATTACTGGAGAGATTGACCGTCTAGTTGAACTAATGGATGCTGTGCTAATTATCTCAAAAGATGATTTAGGAAAAACCAACTTCTATCCCGTTAATATTGATTTAAAAGAAGTTTGTTTTGATATTATGGAATTATTAGATATAAATCAAAACCAAAGAATAAAGTTAAAAAAAATATTTAAGGGAGATAGTTTTATTGTTTTTGCAGATAGGAAACTCATGGAATATACACTAATTAACTTGTTAAATAATGCTATTAAATATTCTCTAGGAAGTGGGGATATTTTATTAAATCTTACTGAAACAGAAACTTTTATTATTGTTGAAATTATAGACTTCGGGATTGGAATACCAAAAGAGGACTTAGATAAACTATTTAATACTTTCTTTAGAGCAAGAAATACAATTGGTATTCAAGGCACAGGATTAGGGCTTTATATTGTTAAAAGATTTACGGAAAGAAATTCAGGTTCAATACAATTAGAAAGTAAGCTAGGAGAAGGCACCAAAGTAACTTTACAGTTTTTAAAGATTATAAATTAACATATTTTATATGTATTTAACTAATTTATCTATATATTAGTATATTTTTAATATATTTACAGTAGCATCTATATCTGTTACGGCTTTGGCTATATATTTAACATAAAATGGCTAAAATTTTAATAATCGAAGATGAAGTTGAATTGCGAAATTCAATTGCTGAATACTTATTATTTAAAGGATATGAATTGGTTGAAGCCAATGATGGTTTAGAAGGGCTTGAAAAAACACATAAAGAGCAACCCGATATTATCTTATGTGACGTAATGATGCCAAGACTTGACGGATATGGTTTTCTGCAACACCATAAACTTTCGAATTATGCTCACATTCCTGTTTTGTTAATGACAGCACGAAAGGAACTAAATAATGATTTATTTGACTTAAGTCTTAGTATTAAAGGATATATTAGTAAGCCTTTTAATTTGAATCAGCTCAACCAAATGATTATAGCTAATTTAGTGTCAAATAAATAAATTTTGAAATTAAAAAGGTATTTAATTTTAAGGCAAGGAATAATTAAACCGTTTCATTTGCCATTTTTTTTTATAATGATACAATACTACAAAAAACAGTTTATAGTTTTTATATAATGCATTATTTTAATATTTTAAAGACTTAATATATTCTCTAGCAGTCATTCCAGTATACGACTTAAAACTTGTAGAAAAATAAGAGAACGAATTAAACCCTGTTTCGACAACCAGAAACTGAATGTTCTTTTCACCATTATTAATAAGTTTAATGGCGTATTGGAGTTTAAATTCCCTTATATATTGACTTATATTTTTATTAGTATGTTTTCTTATTTTTTTATCTAATGTTGATTTACTAATGAATAGTTTTTTGGACAATTCGTTAAGGTCAATTTTTGATTTTATATTCTTGATTAATATTTCATTTAGAGCGGTAATAAAATCTTTTTCAGACAATTTTATAGTGACTTTTGAAAAAGGATCTGGTGTTAATTTTTTTAAGATATTTTTTTTAAAATCTAATAGATTCCTAATTTTAAAAATTAATTCTTTCGTGTTAAAAGGTTTTGTGATATAATCATTCACACCATTCTCTAGTTGTTTGTATTTTAAATTTTTGTCTACGTTACCTGTAATAATAATGAAAGGAATAGAATTTTGCTTTAGTTGTTTATGTAATTTAAAAAACAACTCCTCTCCATTCATAATAGACATCATAAAATCACTAATAATTAAATCACAGGTATTTTCTTTAAAATAAAAAACAGCTTCACTCCCTGTTTCGAACCATTTAACATCAAAACCATTTAATGCTAATATTTCCAGAATAGCTAAACCTAAAGTACTGTCATCTTCGATTAATACTATTTTAGTTTTCATACTTCAAAATTACTTATTTATATTTTAATTTAGTGACATTTTATTTTAATAATAACGTTTTATGGGCATTAGTAATTCTGAAAAAATTATTTATTACGTAATATGTAAATAGCTAAATATAAAGTGTTTAATTGTAATGAATTATTATGTACTAACAAAATAAAACTAGTAAAGTTAATATTCCATATGATTAAAAATAAGAGACAACTAACTGATGTTGATTTAAACCTTAGAAAAACATTATTTCAAATTTTTAGTTTTATAAATTACGAATTTAAATCAGCAGTCAATGGAAAAGAAGCATTAGAATTGCTTGAGAATTAGATGCCTGATTTAATTTTGGGTGACATTGTGTTGCCCATTATGGATGGTTTTATGTTTCATAAAATAGTAAAAGAAATTATTTTTTTGTCAGCCATTCCTTTTGTTTCTTTTACAGCCAAAAAAGAAAGTGATTTAATGCGGAAATGCTTACTCAATGGTGCAGATGGCTTTATGATCAAACCTTTTAAAAACAAAGAATTAAATGATTTAGTTGAAGCGAAAATTAAAAGATTTAAAAAAATAAAAGAGGCTTATAACCCTTTATACATTGGTGAAAAAAAATATTTAGTGCATGAAGTCAATACAGCGCTCAATGGAATACTAGGAAGTATCGATGGGCTAATTGAAAATCGAAATGATATTACAAAAAATAATTACAATTTTTGGTCATTTATTTGACGCCAACTATTACAAGTTAGTTATAAAAGACTTTGGAATTGGTTTTAATAGTGATGAGTTATTAGAATAGATGCTGGATAACAATTTAATTGTGAAAAAAGAGAACAACAAGGATTAGGATTCGGTCTTTTCTTAGTAAAAACATTTTGAAAAAAGCTAATGGTATTTTTACTATTATTTCTGAAGAAAATAGGGGTACAGAAATTTAATTGTTTTTTCCTTTATATAAAAATTAACTAAAAAGCCCTTGCTTTTTGTTTTAGATGCGATTTTTAATATTTATAGGGTATAAATTAAATATTTAAAACTTTATTTAAGTCTTCAAATTTTCTTTTAGATACAGGTATATTTAAATTGTTGGTCATGTGACAAGAATACCCATCAATTTTATTGATTTTTAACAATCTATTTAAGTTGATTATGTACTTATGATGTACGCGGCAAAATACTTCGTCATTTAATATTTTTTGAAATTCGCCAATATTTTTACTAGCCATCATAGTTGAACCGTCAATTGAATGGATTACCGTATATCTACCATCAGCTTCAAAATAAAGAATGTCTTCTACTTTTAAAATATCTATTTCTTTTATGGAGTTAATAGTTATGAATTTATTGAATTTTTCAGTAGGGGTACTATTCGATACTTTGCTATTTCTAGATAATGCAATAAAAGAAATAGTTTTAAGTAAAGCATTTTCAAAATCGACATCAAGGATAGGAGTAATTAGATAATCTTTGATGTTATATTTTATGCAATTTAAAGCATGATTTGCATTATCACTTACCACAATAATTGAGGGTTTGTTTTTAGTAAATTTATCTAAAAAATCAAATAATGAAGCATCTATATTGGCAATATTTACTACTATCAATTCGGGTAACGTTTCTAAATATTTTGGATAAGCATCCAAAATAGTATCACTATAGGCTATAGATAGATATTCTATATCTATGGTTTTGAACGTTTGATATAAATTACTTTTTGATTCATTTATGCCGTTATCAATGACTAAAACTGATACATTCATAATAATAATAATAATAAAGTTATAATTAATAACAAAAATATAGTTAATAATTCTATTATTATTTGATATGCTAGTTATCTTAAAAATATATACTCATAATTTAAAAAGCAGGAAGTTTTATTCTTTTATTTTTTTTATAAGTGTTATATTAAGAGACATAACTGTGTTTTTTTATCCAACATATGCTAATAAACAAAATAATTTATAAAGTTACTAAATTTTTAAAAAAAAAAGATAAATGCTTATTTTTAAACAATAACGCTTTATCTTATTTATTAAGGAATTATTAATATAACTATTTCTATTCATAGTCCAGTTTCAAGATGTTTTTTTGGATCCTGTGTTAGTTTTGTCTGTAGTTTGATAAAGGCTCTTTTTTTTGCTTAACTGCATAGTGTTAAAAAAAAATGTATATATCTCTTTGATTATAGGCCTTTGTAATTTAAAAAAAGTAAGACTATACTTTGGTTCGTTAGCAAGTTGGAATTGACGTTAGCAGAATTGCCTTTGATTCTATGTTTCAATAAAGTCGTGAGACTAGTTCTAAAATTGGAATAGGGGTAAACCCATGAGTTTTTACGGATAGTATCACCCCCTTTGCAGTAAACGAAGCCTATAATGGTTAATCGTTTTAAGCACATAAAGACGAAAGTTATTCAAGTGGATTTGGCAAGTCAGACTACTTTGTAAATCGTTACTGGTGGAGCATTTAAATATCATTTGAATTTATTTTGAGCTTTTGAACCAACATAACCTTAGCCTATGCATTTGTAATGGTTGCTTTGTCTTAATTGTTCCAGTTGTTGTCTTGCTATAACTTTGTTGTTAAGTCATTTTTTTTACTACAGAATAATTGTCTTTTTAATGACTTATTACAGAATTGATACCACTTATTAATATCATGTTTTGATATCGTGTAAAATAATTTAAGTTTGTTTCAATTCTTATAATTTATCTTAGTATAATTTTTATTTCAAAGACAGAGAGCCATATATAATGTGTAGAAAAAGCAAGCATTCTTAATATTGTCATTAAGAATTTTACATTATCCTTTTTTAACCAATTGTAAACTAATGCTTTGTTTTATATTTTTTAAATTTTAGAGGTAACAGTATGGATTTTTTAATTTATGTTCTAATATATATATTCAGTGCTTAATATTTAATTTTTTTTAAGTAATCTATAGTAAAAATTTAATGAATAAATTGTTATTGAAACTGTGTTTTGTATAAATAAAAACACTTTGAATGGTTTCCTTCTCTTTTGAATAAAAATGATTAAAACTAATAAAAAACTATGAAAGTACTCTTATATGATTCAAATTCAGCTTTTTCCATATTAATATATAGTATGTACAAAAATTTATTTGAGATTAAAAAAATAAACAATAAAAACTCGCTCTTAGCAAAGAATGTTTTTAAATACGACATTTTTATAGTTAAAACCAAAGAAGATATGTTTATTTTGACTTATCTGATGGCCTATATAAATAACATAATTGTTTTGGTAGATGATAAACATATATTAGATGATTTGTATCATTTACCTAAAATAACTATTATTAATACTACCGTATTAAAGCATGAATGGATAAAAAACCTGGATGAAGTACTTTTAACAAGCATAGTATAAGTAAACTTACTTTTTATAAAAAAAACCATAAAAAATTTAATTATGTACTTTAAATGTTAAATGAAACCCCGAGTTTTTTAATACTAAAAGATTTTTTGCCGAATTACTTTAAACTTTTAAGAGAGGATAATGCATTAGAAGAAAAGGATATTAAAACTATTTTTTCTGAACTCCAAACGATGTTGTCATTCCTTAACATAAAAACCACAATTTGTGAGATATACTCTTTAAAAGAATCCGGTGTTTTTTTGTATAATGATGGTTTTTTAAAGTATAATTTTGTTTTATGCAGTTATAATGCAAACGTTAATAATTATAAATTTTATCACTTCGAAAAGGATTTATCTTTTTATTCCTCCAAAAGTGTTTTAGAGAATGTATCAAAAAGAATTTGTTTGATTATATCGGTCTAAGGGTAAAATTAGGAGGCTCAAAAAACTGTTTTGTATAGTATAAATTGACGCAAATAAGCAGATAAATGTGTAACCGCTTTTTTTGCTTTAAGCTGTTAAGTCAATAAAAAAAAGGATATTTTTTTTTAAAACTATAAGTACGACTAGTTTATCTCCCTTTATACGACTTTATTTGGTTAACATAATAGCTAAAATAACCCAAGTTGTTTTATGTTTTAACACGTTTTCAAAAATAGAATAAGGCAGTATTAAAACACTGTATACTGAAATGACATTATTTCTCTGAAGTAGACCTAAACTTCTGGCCATAAACATATAAAAACTCGTTTTGTCTAATTTTTTTTAAATTTAAGTAGATTTGTTTTTAATATAAAAGCTTACCTAGAATAAGAAAGAATAGTACTATAAAGGCTCATGATACATTTTTGATGCCGCTTCGCTACACAAAAACGCTAGGTCACGGTTGCTTAACTTTCATCCAACAGCTTTTTCATTAAATTTATATTAGACCCCAACCTTCAGTTCCTTCAATTATCTGGAAGAAAACGTTGCACATTTACTTTTCCAGTAATTGTTGGACTATTTAATAACTTTGTTACTCGTGCTATATTTGAGGCACTAGAAAGTAAAGTAATTTGACCATCGGTCAAAGTAACAATTGAAGATGTTGCTACATCAAATACATTTGAAACCTCAATTTTGCCAGCACCAGCAATTGAACAAGTAGAGGTTACCGTTAAATTAGCAGGTTTTATGTCAACATTTATGCTAACCCCATTGGTATTGCTAATCGTTAAAGTTTTCAAAGGATTTGTACCTGCAGATGCGGGTGTTAACTCTCTCCCTGATTGCTTAACCCCACTAGCATTTGTTTGTAAATAGCTTATATTATAGGTGTTTGAAACATTTGACATTCTTGGTTTAGAGCTAATTACGTCTAAAAAGCTTCCATCAGCGATGTAAATTGTGGCATTGTTTTCGTAGGTTAAATACCTTATTACGTTAGGGCCACTAGTTGAACCTGACATAATGCCTTGAATAAGTTGTAAATTACCATTTTCTGCTATTGTTGTGGCATTGTTTATGGTTCTAAATGTTCTTGGGGAATTAAGGATTAAATTTTTGTACAAAAGATAAGGTAGATCATACACTGTAGTGGCCGTTGATCTAAATTCAACTGTTCCCCCTGAAAAATCTGGAGCATCAAGACCCGCTGATGAAATTACGGGCGTATCATTTTTAAAAACTATCTTGCTAGCTCCTTGGTCAGTAGTATTGGTTAAATATCCTGATTCATAAGTTCCTGAAGATTGTACATTTGATATCAATTGCCCAGATAGCTCTATGGTTCCTGATATATGTCTTAATTTCGCAATATTATTAGTTGTATTAGCTGTGTTTACTCTTGAGGCTATTGTAATATTGTTGGTAACAATTAATTGTGCAATATCCTCAACATATAATGATTGAGTTTACACAAGATAAAACTGATTTATTAAGCAGTTATGCTCCAGGAGAACAAGTTAAAGTTTC
>NZ_CAXBFR010000080.1:0-13052 GCF_963975005.1 uncultured Flavobacterium sp. | reverse complement strand
GTTTAGCAATTTGTTCAAAAAGTTCGCGGTAATGTCCTTTACGAGAACGCACCACTGGAGCTAAAATATTGATTCGTTTTCCATTGAAATCGTTAAGAATCAACTCCTTAATTTGTTCATCAGAATAGGAAACCATTTTTTCTCCTGTATTGTAACTATAAGCATCACCAGCTCTAGCATATAAAAGACGTAGGAAATCATATATTTCTGTAATCGTTCCAACTGTTGAACGTGGACTTTTACTAGTAGTTTTTTGTTCGATGGCGATAACAGGTGAAAGTCCGTCAATTTTATCAACATCGGGTCTTTCTAATCCACCAAGGAACTGACGTGCATAAGCAGAAAAGGTTTCAATGTACCTTCTTTGCCCTTCAGCATAAATAGTATCAAAGGCTAATGAGGATTTTCCTGAACCTGAAACACCAGTGATTACGACCAGTTTTTCTCTTGGAATTATTACATCTATATTTTTTAAATTATGGACACGAGCTCCAATAATTTCGATAGTTTCTTCTGTTTTCAACATAATTTTTTGGGAAAAAGCAAAGATACTATTTTTAAAGAGAAATTTTAAAGAACATTCTATAGAATTTAGTTAAGATTTTCTATTTTTGAATAAAAAATTATACAATATGAAGTTACTAGGGATAGGCTCAAGAATAAAACATCAAGAATATGGAGTTGGTGTTGTGACAAACGTTTCTCCAAAGTTTTATTGGGTGACTTTTATTGAAAACGGATTAGAAACCATTGAACTAGATAGTGAATTTGAAGTTATTGAAGCTTTAGAAGATGAAGTGGATTCAGTAAGTTTTTTTGAAGTTGAAAAAGCTTTAAAAAATTTATTAGAAAAATATAGTGATATTGGACCAAAAGTTTCTATTGCAGACAAATGGAAAGGTGGAAAAATAGTTTTAGAACCTGGAACGCAAACTCAAAATAAAGAAATTCCGATTGATACTTTTTTTAATAAAATTGTAATGGTTAGAGATCGATTACGTGTAATGGAACAAAAAATAAATTCAAGTAATCTAGAATCTTCTGAAAAAATTGAATTACAGCAATACATTACAAGATGTTATGGAAGTTTGACTACTTTCAATGTCTTATTTAAAAATTCTAGTGACTTTTTTGTGGGAGAAAAAACTAAATAAAATATCAAGTCTTTCTGAGTTTAAATTTAGAAAGACTTTTTTTATTCAATCACCATTTCTTTTAATTTTTCTCTATATTTTATTAAAACAAAATGTTTAGAAATTAACCCAATAAATTTTCCATTTTTTAGAACTGGTAAAATTTTTGCTCCACTGTTTTCAAATTTTTCCATAATGGTTTCCATAGTTTCATCATAGAAGACAATTTCCTTGGGTTGTTGCGTGACTTCATTTGTAGAAGTATATTTTATTTTGAAAGCAGAAAACATAAACTTTCTCACATCATCTAAATAAATTAAACCTTCCAATTCATCTTTGTCGTTTAGCACTGGAAATACAACTTCATCTGATTGTTGAATTTTTTCAATCAATTCATCTAAATTTGTTGAAACGGAAACAGCTTTATAATCTGTTTGTAATAGTTTTGATAATTCTAAAGAAGTCAAAATATTTTTATCTTTATTATCGGTAAAAACTTCACCTTTGTCCGCTAAGTGCTTAATGTCAAAAGAATAGGGTTCAAAACGCTTAGATATTGCATAACTTACTGAAGAAACTATCATTAAAGGAACCATTAATTCATAACCACTTGTGATTTCTGCTATCAAGAAAATAGCAGTTAATGGTGCATGAAATAAACCACTTAAAACTCCAGCCATTCCAACTAAAGTAAAATTAGTTACTGGTAATTTTGCTAGTCCAGTTAAATTCACAAAATAGGCCAATACAAATCCTAAATAAGAACCCACAAACAGCGAAGGAGCAAAGTTTCCTCCATTTCCACCAGATCCTAATGTTAAACCAGTTGCAAAGACTTTAACCATCATTGTTGCTCCAACAAAAGCTAATAAAATCCATTTGTTATCTTTAAAACCGTTTAATAAAGTGTTATCTAAAATTTTTTCAGGATGATTATCGGCAATTGTTTTTATACTGGTATATCCTTCTCCAAAAAGAGTTGGAAATAGAAAAATTAGAATAGCTAATATTCCTGCTCCAAACAAGGCTTTATGATAGATTCCAAATTTACTTTTTGTAAAAAAATGCTCAATTTTTCTAAAATAACGGGCATAATAAATAGAAAGTAATCCAGATAATAAACCCAAAAGAACATAAAAGTGTAAGTTGTGATAATCAAAACCTTGTACACTTTTGAAGGAAATTAAAATATCTTCGTCTAAAACAATTGTAGAAATCAATGCTCCAGTTGCAGCACTAATCATAATTGGAATAAATGCTGTTATGCTTATCTCTGCCAAAACTACTTCGATAGCAAATAAAACACCTGCAATTGGGGCGTTAAAGGCAGCTGCAATTCCGGCTGCAACTCCACAAGCTAATAATAACGTTCTGTCTTTATAACTTAATCTATAATTTTGTGCATAATTACTACCAAAAGCAGCACCAGTGACAGTAATTGGCGATTCTAATCCAGCACTTCCACCTAAACCAACGGTTAAGGAACTAGTTATGATTTGTGAATACAATTGTTTTTTAGGAAGAATTCCACCATTTTTAGCAACAGCATACATTATATGTGAAGTCCCTTTTTGAATCGAACCATCTAAAAATTTATGAACTACAAATACGGTTAATAGAATTCCGATTATGGGTAAAACACTATTGCTATAAGGTAAATGAAGATAACCATCTAAATATTGAGAAAATTGATAAACTTTATGCGCAAATGCCTTTAGAATAATTACAGCTAAAGCAGAAGAAATCCCGACCAACACGCAAGAAAAATAAATGAATTGCCTTGGTGTTAAAAAAGTTTTTAAAAGAAAAATAAATCGCTCTAATCGTTTAAAGTTTTTACTTATAAATCGAAAAAAAGGATTGACTTTTTTCGTGGACATTCTGTTGTTGTTTTAATTCTTGCGAAATTACCATTTTTGAATGGATTTTGAAAGATTTTTAAAGTAAACGTAAAGCTTCTCTTTGATTTAATGTGCCTAAATCTCATTTAATTCAACTAACTTTTCTTTAACGTGATTTCGTAATTCTTCAAAAAACAAAGTGAATTCATTTTCAAATTCATCATAAAAAGCCTCTAATTCTTCCACAGAAAACTGCATTTTAGATTTGAATTTAGTGCGATAATCCATTTGAAATAAAATTTTAGAAATACCTTCAACAGTAGCATAACTTTCTAACCAATTTTGCTCAATCATTATAGGAAGAATTCTTTGTGTTTTTGGCGTTAAAGCTTCATAATTATCTTCTAGTGATTGATAAAAACGAAAAACAAAACTGGTAAGAGATTCATCTGAATAGTTTGTCCAATTTTTAGCTAAAAAATGATCATACAAAATGTCGACAATCACACCAGAATAATGTCCATAACGTTCATGAAGTCTGTGTTTGCTAATTCTAAAAGTTTCATTAGCATCTGTAAATGTATCAATATATCTATGCAGAATAATACCTTTTTTGATTTCTTGAGGATAATCCAAATAATCATTTCCACGAATACCATCAGCCATAAAATTGCCGATTTTTATGAAATCGTTATTGTCTGAAAGGTAAATGTGGGCTAGGAAATTCATAGAAAGGGTTAAAAGGTTAGGTAGTTAAAAGTTTAAAAGGATTTAAACATTTCAAATGTAAATGTACAAATTTTTAAATCACTATTATTTCTTGTGTATTACTTTACTTATATTTGTCAATGTTTAGAAATTATGTCAACTCATAACCTTTTAAACTCTTAAACTTTTAAACCAAAAAAATATGACTTTAATAAAATCAATATCAGGAATTCGAGGAACCATTGGAGGAAAAGTAGGAGAGAACCTTACTCCAGTTGACGCTGTGAAATTTGCTTCAGCTTATGGGACTTTCTTAAAACAAAATACTCCAAAAGACAAATTAACAGTTGTTATTGGTCGTGATGCGAGAATTTCTGGTCCAATGATTCATAATTTAGTTCAAAATACTTTATTAGGTTTAGGAATTAATGTGATTGATCTAGGTTTGTCAACAACGCCAACAGTTGAAATTGCTGTTCCAATGGAAAAAGCTGATGGTGGAATTATCCTAACAGCTTCTCACAATCCAAAACAATGGAATGCTTTAAAATTACTAAATGCAAAAGGTGAATTTTTAAGTGGTGCAGAAGGAGAATTAATTTTGGAAATTGCTGAAAGTGAAGCTTTTGATTTTGTAGATGTTGATTCATTAGGTGAAGTTACAGTGAATGATTCATATATGGATATTCATATTGATGAAGTTTTAGATTTACCTTTAGTTGATGCTGAAGCGGTGAAAAAACGTAAATTCAAAGTGGTTGTTGATGGAGTGAATTCTTCAGGTGGAATTGTGATTCCGAATTTATTGGAACAAATGGGTGTTGAAGTCGTGAAATTATATTGCGAACCAAACGGTCATTTTCCTCATAATCCAGAACCTTTGAAAGAACATTTAGGTGATATTTGTAAATTGGTTATCGATGAAAAAGCTGATTTCGGAATCGTAGTTGATCCAGATGTAGATAGATTAGCTTTCATTTCTAACGATGGTGAAATGTTTGGTGAAGAATATACTTTAGTGGCTTGTGCAGATTATGTGTTGAGTAAAACTCCAGGAAACACAGTTTCTAACATGAGTTCGTCTCGTGCTTTGCGTGATATTACTAACAAACATGGTGGAAACTACCAAGCAAGTGCTGTTGGTGAAGTGAATGTGGTGGAATTAATGAAGAAAACCAATGCTATTATTGGTGGTGAAGGAAACGGTGGAATCATTTATCCAGAAAGTCATTATGGAAGAGATAGTTTGGTTGGTGTAGCGTTATTCTTGACACATTTAGCCAATTTAGACATGACTGTTGCCGAATTAAGAGCAAGTTATCCTCAATATTACATGAGCAAAAATAAAATTGAATTAACACCACAAATTGATGTTGATGCGATTTTAGAAGCCATGACAGAAAAATACAAAAACGAAGACATTACAACCATTGATGGTGTAAAAATTGACTTCGCTGAAAATTGGGTGCATTTAAGAAAATCAAACACTGAACCTATTATTAGAATTTATACAGAAGCTCAAACGCAGCAATTGGCAGATGATTTAGCTAATAGAATTATTGGTGAAATTAAGGTTGTAGCTGGGATTTAGTTTAGTTTTCAGTGTTCAGTGTTCAGTTGGCAGTTTAAATCAGTTTCAATGAAAAGGAGTTTCAAAATTTTATTACTTGTTTTATTTCTACATAATATTTCCTATTCTCAAGATAAGAGTAATGTTGAGTGTGGCTTTTTTAGAAACAAAACTATAGAGCAACGAAATGCTATTTTTCCTTTTAATGAAACTGAAACGGTTTTATTAATAAGTTATCCAAATACTAACATTCGAGGATTAAGTAAAATAGATAGTACAAGCCTTTCCAAATATTATGAAATTGAAAAGGAATTTATTTATCAAGATTCTCTAAAATCAAAGATTTTTTTTGCTACTAAAATTCAACAACTTAAAGGTAAATCAATAAATGAATTAAGTAATTTAATGTTTAACTATGATTATAAAATTATTGGGAATAATAATTTGTTGTCAAGAGAAATGATTAATTGTTACTATCCAAGAAATGCTATTTTATTTCTTGATAAAAATGAAAAAGTAATTTCAGTTTTAGAAATTTGTTTTGAATGTGATCAATATTATTTATTTCCAAATTCTAAAGAATTCAAAGATGTTTTAGGATTAGAATGTGATAGAAGATTATTTTTTTTTAGAAAGATATTTGATGATTATGCATTTGCTGATTTTGAAAAATATCAACAAAAAATTATTTTTGAAATAACAGATAATAGTGGAGGTTTACGAGGGACAAAAATAATTATTAAGAACTTTGATGTTGTTAATACTGATTTTAATGGAAAAGCATTCGTTATTTTTAATAATAAAACTAAAAAAGTTGAATTATCATATATGGGTAAACCAACTTTTGTAAAAATCATCAAAAACTGTGATTCTATAAAAGTTGATATTAGTAAAGGAAAAGCATTTTATTTCAAAGACAATAAATTTATCAAATCGAAGAAATTGATTGTTGAATAAATATCTAAACCATTAAGATATTAAGTTTCATTAAGTATCTTAATTTTTCTAAAAACCTTAATGGTTCAAAACCTACTTCACCTTTTTCAAAGAAACAGCGTTCATGCAATAACGCAAACCACTTGGTTCTGGTCCATCAGGGAAAACGTGACCTAAATGAGCCTCACAAGTATTGCAAACTGCTTCAATTCTGATCATTCCAAAGGAAACATCTTTTATGTAAGCTACTGCATTTTCTTTTAAAGGTTGCGTGAATGATGGCCAACCTGTGCCGCTTTCAAACTTTTCGCTTCCATCAAATAATAACGTATCGCAACAAACACAACTATAAATTCCGGGCTCAAAAAGCGAACATAATTCTGAACTATGTGGTCTTTCTGTTCCTTTTAATCTTGTGACTCTATATTGTTCTTCCGTTAATTGTACTTTCCATTCAGCATCTGTTTTTTCTACTTTTTGTTCGGGTTCAGGATTTCCAGTTTTTGCGTATTGTATTAATGTATTCCAGTTTAGCATAGTATTAATTTTTTAAGGTTTTTAGAGCTGCTTTGCATTGTAAATCAATGGTGTCAACCCAATTTGTTTTATTTTTTATGTTCGAAAAAGCAATTGATAATTCTGTACAAGCTACAATAAAAATCACATTTTCTGAATAACTTTCTGTTAATAATTGATAACATTTATTTGTTTTTTCTTCATCAGTACTATCAAAATATACTTTTCTCAATTCATTAACTTGTTCAATAATTTCGTCACTTGGCGTAATTAAATTATGTTTTTTAGGAACAAATGATTTCAAATACTCATCTTGCATGGTAAAAGCTGTTCCTAAAATAATAATATTTGAAATACCATCAACTTCGTTTAATTTTTGGTTTATTAAATTTCCAACATGAAAGAAAGGTTTTGTAGTTTCATTATTATCTAAAACAATATCCAAAGCCTTATGCATTGTATTATTTATCAAAATTGCACACGTAATTTCCTGTTGATCTAAATATTTTATGGTGGGAGTAATTAATTCAGCCACTTTTTCCATTTCATAAGGTAATAAAGAATTTATCTCTTTAAAATTTAAAGAAACGAGTAGGATAGGACACGAATTTCCTTTTCCTTTTTTTTGTTCGTACAAAGCATTTATTTTCTGATAAAAATAAGCTGTTGCTTTATAACCAATACCACCAATTATTCCAATGGAACTCATTTTTTACTTTTTAAACAAACTTATTGCATAATTCTTTCCATCATCTAAAAAATGTTCTACACTTTTAAAATCAATATTATTTTTAAAAGTTTCAATGGTGTTTAAGCTATATTTTTGCGAAATTTCTGTGTGAATCAATTCGTTAGCTTTAAAATGAATTTTTTGATTTTCAATGGTTACAGTTTGTTCAATTTTGCTAAAAATATAACTATAAGTTGTTCCAGAAATCGGATCATAATTAGCATAATGGTCAAATTTTTCTATATCGAAATTTCCGTTTATTTCGCGATTAATTCTCTTTAATAGATTCAAATTGAATCGTTTGGTTATTCCTTTTTCATCATTATAAGCTGCCAAAACTTTATGCGGATTTTTTTTCAAATCAAAACTGACCATAAGGATATCGCGTTCGTCCATCATGTCGTATATTTTTTTCATGAACAATTCTGCACTTTCTGTATCGTAATTTCCAATGGTACTTCCTAAAAACAAAATGATTTTCGGATTATCGTGTACCAATTTATCTAAAGTTTCAAAATAATCACCAGCAATTGGATACATTTCAATAGACGGAATGTGAACCGTTATATTTTGCTTATTTGTTTCCAAAACATCTGCAGAAATATCCAAAGGATAATAAACTACTTTCTTATTTAAATCGGTAATTCTTTTTAAAAAGTGCTTTGTTTTTGAGCCATCACCAGCACCTAAACCTACTATATCAAAACTGTCATAACCAAAACTTTTTACAATTTTTTCTGTTTGATTATTTAGAATTTCTAATTCGCATTGTGGAAGATAATAGGCTTCCATTTGCATTATTTCTTGAAAAATTTTATCACCAGCATCATCATAAAAATATTTTGACGGAAGTGTTTTTAGATGCTTTGAAAGTCCTTCAATTACATCTTTGTAAAAAGTTTGATTCATTAATTTTTATTTTTGTACAAGTCTAATACCAGAAAATATCCAACGTGAACTAGTGTGGAAAAAATTCCTGTATGTTTTTCGACTGTGATTTTTTGGTGTTGCTATAGATGAACCTCTTAAAATATGCTGGTTCACCATGAATTTTCCGTTGTATTCTCCTAAAGCTCCTGCAGCTTTTTCAAAATTGGGATAAGGTAAATAAGCACTTGATGTCCATTCCCAAAGTTGGCCAGAATTTAGTTTTTCGGAAGCAATTTCCCATTCAAATTCGGTGGGCAAACGCATTCCTTTCCATTCGGCAAAAGCGTAAGCTTCGTAATAACTGCAATGCATTACTGGTAAATTTGGATTAACTTTTTCTAATCCATTGAAATCATAATAATGCCATTTATCCCCCATTTTATACCAATATAAAGGAGCTTTAATGTTGTTTTTATTGATAAAATCCCAACCTTCTGCATGCCATATATTGAAATTTTCGTAGCCACCAGCATTGATAAATTCAATAAATTCACCATTTGTGACTAACTTATTAGCAATTTCTGTATTTTGGATGTATGTTTTATGTAAGCCTAATTCATTATCAAAACAAAAGTTGTCATTGTTATGTCCAATTTCATAAACACCTTCTTTTATTGAAATAAATTCGGACTTTTGTGTTTCTTCTTTTAAATGCATTTCCGTTTCAAAAGAAGGAAAAGTTGGTTGATTTCCTAAAATAAATTTAATATCATAAGCCAATAATTCCTGATGCTGTTCTTCGTGATTTATTCCAATCTCAATAAGTTTTAGAATTTTATCGGAAGAATTATTTTCAACTAAATCAATAACTTTTTGGGTTACATATTTTCGATATTCTAAAATTTCAGTTACAATTGGTCTTGTCATTAAACCTCTATTTGTTCGTAAAACTCTTTTGCCTGCATTGTTGTAATAACTGTTGAATAAAAAACCAAAATCTTCATGAAAAACTTTATAATTTTTATCAAATTGAATCAAGATGAACTGTTCAAAAAACCAAGTAGAATGAGCTAAATGCCATTTTGGTGGTGAAACATTTTCGTTGGGTTGAACCGAATAATCCTCAATAGCTAATGGTTTACAGAGGTTTTCCGTTGCTGTTCGAGTTGCTTTAAATTTTTGAATGATGGTTTCAATATTCATAGTTTTATTTTTCAACAGTTACCCCTTTCCAAAAAGCGACATAACCCTTTATAGGAGTAAATCCAGTTTTAACTTCTGGATAAAACCAAGCAGCATCTTTGTTTTCGTTACTTTTAACATTAATATTATAATAACTAGCTACACCTTTGTATGGACAAGTTGTATGTGTTTGAGATTCTGAAAAGAATTCTTTTTTAATGCTTTCCGCTGGAAAATAATGATTTCCTTCTACAACTTGAGTTTTCTCACTTTCTGCGATGACTTGATTGTTCCAAATAGCTTTCATAGTTTTATTTTTTTTAATCTGAACTTGTTTCAGATTCTGTTTATTATTAAATATTATGAACTACAAGACAAAGCAGAACAGCCTACTTTGTTTTTAGCCCAATCAGGTCTTTTGGCGAACCATTTTTGATATTGCTCTTGCTCTTCGTAGGGATTTAAAAGCATTTCATAAAGTTCATTGAGTAAATTATAGTCTTCTTTGTCAGCATCATCAATCGCTAATTGAGCCATATAATTACGTAAAACGTATTTTGGGTTAACCAAATCCATAGCCGTTTTTCTTTCCAAGTCCAATTGATTTTCTTTTTGTAACTGATTGATATACATCGTAAACCAATACATCCAAGTATCATAAACTGAATTTTTAGCTTCTTCTAAAGTATAAAAAGCATCTTTTATTTTCTCAAACGCATTTTCAACCGAATCTTCTTTGGAGACTTGACTCAAATTTCTAAAGAAAATCGTCATATCTGTTTGTATTAATTGCAGGTTTTCAGTTAGAAGATAAATGCTATTTTTAGTTTCTTGATTTGAATTTTGTAATCCTAACTTATTGTACATCATTTGTATGTAATCTTCTTCATATTTTATTGGAAAGGCATTCAAAATTTTCTCCAATGGCTTGACTTCTTCAATTAATGGAAATAAAGCATTCGCTAATTGCAATAAATTCCATTGAGCGATTTGAGGTTGATTGCCAAAGCGATAACGTTTATGTTCATTATCAGTAGTATTTGGTGTCCAATTTGGATTGTAATCTTCCAACCAACCATATGGGCCATAATCAATTGTGATTCCATGAATGGACATGTTATCTGTGTTCATAACACCATGCACAAAACCAACGCGTTGCCAATGTACTATCATTTCTCGTGTTTTATCAGCTACAGTTTCAAAGAATTCAAGGTATTTATCTTTTCCTTCAGTTTTAATTTCAGGATAATAGTGTTTGATGGTAAAATCTGCTAATAATTGAAGATTTTTTAGATCTTCGCGTGAAGCAAAAAGTTCAAAATTTCCAAAACGGATGAAACTTGGTGCTGTTCTACAAACAATAGCTCCTTTTTCGTAGTCCTCATTTCCATTGTATAAAACATCACGTAAAACCATGTCACCACTTGTAAATAAAGCTAAGGAACGTGTTGTTGGAACACCTAAATTGTACATAGCTTCGCTACATAAATGCTCCCGAATAGAAGAACGCAAAACAGCTAAGCCATCACCACGTCTTGAGTAAGGCGTTTTTCCAGCTCCTTTTAACTGAAACATAGTACTTTTGTTATTGTAAATCGCTTCAAACAGCGTAATTGCTCTTCCGTCACCTAGTTGTCCGGCCCAATTTCCAAATTGGTGACCAGCATAAGCCATGGCATAAGGCTTGGAGTTTTCTAAAACTGTATTTCCTGTAAATACATTTAAAAATTCTTCTGATTTGGTTTCTTCTAAAGAAATTCCAAGATTTTTAGCAACTTCATTTGAGACATGAATTAAACTTGGATTTTTTGGTTTCACTGGATTTACATAAGAAAATGCAGCTTCAATTACTTGCCTAGTAGCATTTGATTGAATCAAATCGGCTGGTAATTCTTTAGTAAAAAGGTTGTTTATTTTTTCTTTCAATTTTAACATAGGTAAATTTACAAAAATTAGATTTTATTTAACTTTTTCATTTCATAAAAAATGGTTAATTTGTCGATTAATCAATTGAAATCTATGAAAAAATATTTTTTTTATACTATTGTTGTTTTAATTTTCAGCAATTGTTCTACAGTAGAAAAACATAATGCTTTATTGAATAAGGACTTGTCGGTTGAAGAACAAATTGAAGATGTGAATTATTTGGAACGAAAAATTAAAAAAATTCAACCTAGTTTGTATGAATATGTTTCAAAAGATGAATTAAGAAGAAAATTTGATAGCGTAAGAAATACAATTACTATTTCTTTAAAACCCAATGACTTTTACTTTAAAGTAAGTCCGCTTTTGGCTTCAATTCGTCAAGGTCATGCTTCAATGAGTCCTTTGGTTACAGAATATTCTAAAAAAGAGTCAAAGGAAATGAAGAAAAAAGGACTTGGACCAGTTTCTCAATTTGATTATAAATTTATAGATAACAAGTTGTTTATTGTAAAGAATAAATCTAAAGATTCAACTATTCAAGAAGGAACAGAGGTTGTTTCAATTGATAATGTGACTCCACAAGAATTGTTTTCAAAATATAGAAAAACCTATTCTTCTGATGGTTATAATGAAACATTTATTCCTTACGCTTTTACGATGCGTTTTGGTTCTTATATTTTTTATGAATTAGGTATAAGAGATAGTTTGAGCTTTAATCTTAAATGTTATGATTCAGTTTATACTAAATTGATTAAAAGATTTCCGGATAAAAAAGAGGTAAAAAAAGAAGAAAAAAAAGATTCACTTTCAGATTCTAAAAAGAAAGATTTAACGGTTAAAAAATTAACTAAAGAAGAGAAAAAGTTAGCTAAGAAGAAGAAGAAAGAAAAAGATTCGTATGATTATAATTACGGATATGACAAGGCAAATAAAGAATATACAAAAACCTTAACATTTACTGATATTGACAGTTGTACTGCCATTTTTAAGATTAAAAACTTTTCAAAAGGTGGTTATAAAGAAGCTTATGAAGAAGTATTTGAGTTATTAAAAAAAACTAACACAAAAAATTTAGTTTTAGATTTAAGAGGAAATCCTGGTGGAAGATTAAACGAAATTCATGAATTATACTCTTATCTAACAGCCGACTCTACTTTTCAATTGATTGAAGCAGCCAAAGTTACATCAAAGACCAGTTTGTTAAAAGCTGATTATTTGAGTTCAATACCAAAATCATTATATATTTTGGCTATTCCAACTTATCCTGTTTATGCAAGTGTTTTGATGTTAAAAACAAGAAAAGATGAAAATGGTGATTATCGTTTTAGAATGAAAAGTAGTAAAGAAAAACCTCATAATGCAGATTATTTTGATGGAAAAATTTATGTTTTAATTAATGGAGGAAGTTTTTCTGCTGCTTGTATTATATCGTCCAAATTAAAACAAAATCCAGAAATTACATTTGTTGGAGAAGAAACGGGTGGAGCATTTAATGGAACAGTTGCTGGTAGAACTTCTTCTTACGAATTACCTAATTCTAAATTAAGAACACGTTTGTGGATTATGGATATAGCTGCGACAAATAAAACGGTAGAAGAGGGAAGAGGTATTTTTCCGGATAAAGAAATAATTCCCTCAGT
>NZ_CAXBFR010000079.1:0-13053 GCF_963975005.1 uncultured Flavobacterium sp. | reverse complement strand
AAGCTATTATGTATCAAAAAAATATTGCTTTACAAGGTACAAGTAATGTTTTAGAAGTATTTATTGAATATACTAGATCAGGATTAATTGATTCAGTTCCAGGTTCAATTTTACCTGCTACACAAGCTAACAGACCAAGACGTTTATTATACCCTACTTCAGAATACACTGGTAACTCTGCAAATGTTCCTGCTCAAGGTAATGTTTTCACTACTGGTACTTTCTGGTACGCATATTAATTAATTTAAAAAAAATATAAATTATGAAAAAGATTTTATCATTATTTGCTATTTCAACGGTGCTTTTTTCTTGCACTAATGATGATATTAGAGTTGAACATCAGCTTGACTCAGGAAGTAAAATTGTTGGTTTTTCAAAATCATTTGAAACTGTATCTTATTTTTCTGACGAAGGTCAAATTCAACTAGGATTTCCTGTTACTTTAATTGGTAGTGGAAATGGACAAACTTTAAGTGCTCCAATTGAAGTACAATATGAAGTTGATTTAGTTAACAGTACGGCTACTGAAGGTGTGGAGTTTAACTTCGCAAATACATCTGGAAAAATTACTATTCCAGCTGGAGGAACATTCGCAGAATTTCCACTTTTAATTAACACTGGGCAATTAAACCCAACAAGTAAAACTGAATTGTTTGTAAATTTAACTTCTGCTAGTAACTCTACGGTTGTTGGTACACAATATCAGTCTTTAAAAGTAATTTTTGTAGGTTGTCAATCTCTAGTTGCAGGTGATTATACTGTTTCTGTTAAAAGAGCCGATTTAGCTTCTCCTTCAGTGTTTACTGGTGAGACAGTAACTGCAACATCAGTTAATAATTTCGTTACTCGTACATCAGGAAATTATGCTTTTGGTGTTTTACAAGGTACTAATCAAGGGTATGATTTTGTTGATATTTGTGGAGAGATTACTATTCCAGAACAAAATTTAGCACATATCTATTCTAATATATTAAGACCAAATAGTGTTAATAATGGTTTAGATGGAACCGTTACTGATATTAACAATTTCGTAACTAATTATGAAATTGGTTTTACGGGTAATACAGTATGGAGAAACTTTACAGGTACTTATACAAGAATTTAATTTAAACTTAAAACATGAAAAAACATTTTATAAATAAAGCTTTTTTTGCTTCAATTATGGTTTCGTTATTATTCGTTTCTTGTAATGAGATAGAGAATGATACTACTGGCGCACGTTCAGTAAAACCTGTAGTTACTGCAAATCAAACTAATTTTACAGTTGAAGAAGGTACTTCGGCAACTGTAACATTAACAACCGACACACCTCTTAATCTTGACATGACTTTCAAATTAGAGTTGGTTGGAGGAACAGGAACTTTTGGTGATTATATGTGTTCTGGAACAGAAACTGGAGAAGGTGATGGTTTTGGTGCAATTGGTCACATTGTAACTTTACCAGCTTACGCATCTTCTGGAACGTTTGATATTACACCAATATTTGACTTATTACCTGAAGGAACTGAAACTTTGCAATTCAGATTGTATTCTGATTCTTATTCTAGAGGTGCTGTTGCTGATGGTTCAGACATGATTAATATCACTGTAACTAACAAAACTTCTACGGATTTTGTTGCTACAGTAGATTGGGCTCAAAATTATTATGATTCATTTGGAACCCTTCAAGAAGGAGTTTATGTTGATAACACTGTTAGTGCTGCAACTCATTCTTTTTGTGATTTAGATTTTGACTTAGAAATTTATGATGAATTCTTAACAAGTGTTGTGGCAGATAGTTATTCTAGCTGTCCAGAGTCTATAACTTTAGATTCAACAACTCCTGATGGTACTTATGTTATTGTTCCAAGTTTGTGGACAACAACAGGAAATTCAGTGCCTTTGAGTGATTTCTTTTTTAAAGTTAAAGTTACTATGGCTAAGCCTGGTGTATGGATTAAGGAAATTAATGTTGATAATAACTGGAAGTTTTCTGAAGGTGGTGCTCAACAAAGTAATCCTAATGCATATTACCCAATAGCTACATTAGTAAAAACAGGTACTACTTATGTTTTAAAAGACTATACTACTGGTGATGTTTTAGCATCTGGAAAACTTGCTAACTTCAAGTTAAAATCAAAAAAAAATAAAATTTAATTATAATTTAATTATAAATTTTTAAAGACTGCTTTTTTAAGCAGTCTTTTTTTGTTTTAAATTATTACATTTGCTCTTATTTATGCAAATGAAAAATATATTTTTACTATTCTTTTTTTTAATTAGTGTATTTTCTTTTTCACAAGAAGATTCTATTGATGGTCTTGAAGCGTTGCCTAAAAAGGAAAAGCCACCTATTGACCTATATAAAATATATACATTAGAAAAAGATACCACTTTTCTAGACACGACATTAAGTATACAAAAAGAATACAAATTCAATATGTTAAGAAAAGATCTATTCGGATTGCTTGCTTTTGCTAATGAAGGCCAAACATATACTACTTTAAATTTTGGTTTAAATAACAATACAACTTTTCCTGATTTTGGTTTTAAAGCAAAACATTTTAATTATTTAGAAGTTGAAGATATTAAGTATTATTCTGTTCCAACACCTTTAACGGACTTGTATTTTAAAACCGTTATGGAACAAGGTCAATCTCTTGATGCGTTCTTAACAATAAATACAAAACCAAATTTAAACTTTTCAATTGCTTATAAAGGAATTAGATCTTTGGGGAAATATATAAATAATTTGTCCAGTTCTGGTAATTTTAGATTTACTTCAAGTTACTTTACAAAAGATAAACGGTATATTTTAAATGCGCATTTTACGGGTCAAGATATTTTAAACCAAGAAAATGGTGGTATAACAACTACTACTGATTTTGAAAGTAGCGAAGCACCTTATAATGAAAGAGCCCAGTTAGATGTTTATTTTAGGGATGCCAAAAATCTATTAAAAGGCAATAGGTTTTTAGTAGATCAATCCTTTAAGTTGTCTAAAAACAATCCAAACAGTTTGGTTTTTAGTCATCAG
Organism: uncultured Flavobacterium sp.; assembly: GCF_963975005.1. Taxonomy (GTDB): domain Bacteria; phylum Bacteroidota; class Bacteroidia; order Flavobacteriales; family Flavobacteriaceae; genus Flavobacterium. Next base: position 10,037 of record NZ_CAXBFR010000079.1, on the reverse strand, counting down.
TTTAATCAAGAATATAAATTTTTTGAATTTAATCAAAAAACGGTAAGTAGTAGATTTGGTACTTCATTCTCAAATTCAATTTATAATAAAACAAGGTATAACCATTTATACAACAAAATAGGTATTGCCTACAAAACAAAGGATTTTGGAAATATTGAGTTTTTTGTTGATGATAATAAATATAATTACTATTATAATAGTGTTGTTTATGACACTTCTGGAACTATTGCAGTTCCCAATGCTATAAATGACAGAATTAATACTGTTGGAGGAACTTATACCTATTTTGCCAAAAATTTAGTTGCTAAATTGTTAGTGTCAAACGCAATTACAGATCAATCTATTTCAAATGTAGAAGCAAATGCAACTTATTTAGTAAATGACGATTATAATTTTTCTTTCGAATACCAGAAACTAAATAGTCTTCCGGCTTTAAATTATACTTTATATCAAAGTAATTATGTAGACTATAATTGGTATAATAATTTCAAAAATGAAAAATTAAATCAATTTAAAATTGCAGCTAATACCAAATGGATTGATTTATCTTTCAATTATAAAATCATAAACGATCACTTGTATTTTGAAAATGAAACGAATGACATTACACTATTAAAAGTCAAGCCAAAACAATTTGAAAACACTATAAATTATATTTCATTTCAAGTCAAAAAGGAAATTAAGTTTTGGAAATTTGCACTAGATAATACTATTTTATACCAAAATGTAGATCAATCTAGTAATGTGATAAATGTTCCGCAAATAGTAACAAGAAATACTTTTTATTTTACGGATAAAGTTTTCAAAAAAGCTATGCAAATTCAAACTGGAATTACCCTAAATTATTTTACCGAATATTATGCAAATGATTACAATCCTTTGTTAGCAGAATTTTATGTGCAAAACCAAACTAAAATAGGTGGTTTTCCTACATTAGATTTCTTTATCAATGCAAAAGTTCGTCAAACAAGAATATTTTTAAAAGCAGAGCACTTTAATTCTTCATTTACTGGATACAACTTTTATTCTGCACCCAATTATCCTTATCGCGATTTTATCGTGAGATTTGGTTTGGTTTGGAATTTCTTTCAATAATTTTAGATTTACCAACCAAGGTTTATTGTAATTATTCGTAATTCACTGTTTTTCGTTTTATTATAAACATAATGTGTTTATTGAATTCAAGTTAAAACAGGTTTTACGAAACAATTTAGATTGGAACTCATGTTTATATTGTTTTTTTAGTAAGTATTCTTAAATAGGGTTATAACAACAAATTGTAAAGTTATTTTGCTATGCTGTATCAAAGCCATATCTTTGCAACCAGAAAAAATTTAAACAAGTACGATTCAATATGAATTACGCAGAAAATATACTAGGGACAATTGGTAATACGCCAATGGTTAAAATTAATAAACTTACAGCTGAACTGCCTTGTTTAGTATTGGCTAAATACGAAACATTCAATCCGGGAAATTCAGTAAAAGACCGAATGGCTCTTCAAATGATTGAAGATGCTGAAGCAGACGGAAGATTAAAGCCTGGTGGAACAATTATAGAAGGAACTTCGGGTAATACCGGAATGGGATTAGCACTTGCAGCCATCATTAAAGGATACAAATGTATTTTTGTAATGGCAGACAAACAATCCAAAGAAAAAGTAGATATACTAAAAGCTGTTGGAGCAGAAGTAGTGGTTTGTCCAACCAATGTTGAGCCGACAGATCCAAGATCTTATTATTCGGTTTCAAAACGATTAGGAGATGAAACTCCAAATTCTTGGTATGTAAATCAATATGATAACCCAAGTAACGCAAAAGCACATTACAAAAGTACGGGCCCAGAAATTTGGGAACAAACGGACGGAAAAGTTACTCATTTTATAGTTGGAGTTGGAACAGGTGGTACAATTTCTGGTGTTGGAAAATACTTAAAAGAACAAAATCCAAATGTAAAGATCTGGGGAATTGACACGTATGGATCAGTGTTTAAAAAATACCATGAAACCGGAATTTTTGACGAAAACGAAATCTATCCCTACGTAACAGAAGGAATTGGAGAAGACATACTGCCTTTAAATGTTGATTTTTCAATCATAGATGGTTTTACAAAAGTAACAGACAAAGATGCTGCAGTTTATACGCAAAGACTTTCTAAAGAAGAAGGAATGTTTTTAGGAAATTCTGCTGGTGCAGCTATCAAAGGTGTTTTGCAACTAAAAGAACATTTTAAACCTGAAGATGTAGTAGTTGTTTTGTTTCACGATCACGGAAGTCGCTATGTTGGGAAAATGTACAATGATGAATGGATGAAAAAAATGGGTTATATAGACTAATTTTTTTTAAATAAATACATAGAAATCCTAATTGATATTTTTTCAATTAGGATTTTTTATATCTTAGTATTTCAATTTAAAAAGATGAAAGAAGATTTTCTACACTACATTTGGCAAAATAAAAAGTTTGATTTTTCAAACCTTAAAACTACCCAAGGAGAAAGTCTGACACTTGTTAATGTTGGTAGTTGTTTACAGCAAGAAGGGCCTGATTTTTTTAATGCGCAATTAATAATAGGCAATCAAAAGTGGGCAGGAAATGTAGAGATACATTTAAAATCTTCAGATTGGTATTTGCACAACCACGAAAAGGACGTAAATTATGATAGTGTTATTCTACATGTTGTTTGGGAACATGATACCGATATTTACAGAAAAAATAATTCAACAATTCCTGTTTTAGAATTAAAGAAGCTGGTTTCTCAAGAAGAAATATCTAAGTACAACACATTATTAACTCCGAAATCTTGGATATTTTGCGAAAAAGATATTGCTTCAATTAGTGAGGTAGTGTTTACAAGTTGGCAAGAACGATTGTTTTTTGAACGATTAGAAAATAAGTCAATTCCTTTCGAAATGTTATTAAAACAAAATCATTCAGATTGGGAAGCTACGCTCTTTTGTATGCTGGCTAAAAATTTTGGACTAAATATTAATGGTCAGTCTTTTCTTGATATAGCTAAGTCAATTTCGTTTTCGATCATAAAAAAAGAATCTTTTGAAGTTGAAAACCTAGAAGCACTATTTTTCGGAATAGGACAAATGTTAAACGATGATAAACAAGATACTTATTTAATTGATTTACAACAGCGTTGGCAGTTCTTAAAACATAAACATCAAATAGAAGTTTCACATATAACGCCAGTTCAGTTTTTTAAATTAAGACCAGATAATTTTCCAACTATTCGATTAGCACAATTGGCAATGCTTTATCATTCAAAACAAACTTTATTTGTTGAGTTGATTTTAGCTAAAACAAAAGAAGAAATTTATGCGATTTTTAACAATGCAACATCAGATTATTGGATAAACCATTACAATTTTGATTCACAAAGTATAAATAAGGTAAAAAAAATCAGCCATTCATTTATAGATTTAATCATCATCAATACACTAATTCCATTAAAATTTTTATATGCAAGGGCAAATGGAAAAGATACTATTGAAGAATTGATTGATTTAATTCAAATGGTAAAGTCCGAAAAAAACAGTACTGTAGAAAAGTTTGCTTTTTTTAAAATTAAGTCGAAAAATGCCTTTGAATCGCAAGCATTATTGCAATTGAAAAATGAATATTGTAACAATAAAAAATGTTTACAATGTGAAATTGGGCTAACATTATTAAAAAAATAATTTATCTTTGAACTAAGAAAAAAAATAATGATTAGAAATATATTACATTTTTTTGAAAAAAATGGCTTTTTTGTAGCTTCGCGTTTAGCAGATAGTCTAGGCATGAAAGCCACTAGTGTTCGTTTGTTTTTTATCTATATATCATTTATCACAGCAGGTTTGTGGTTTGGTGTTTATTTAACTTTTGCTTTTTGGTTAAAACTAAAAGATATGATTTATACCAAAAGATCTTCTGTGTTTGATTTGTAAAATTCAATAATTTCTTTGTTTTTTCATTGGTTTTATTATCTTTGAAAAACTAATAACTAACCAAAAATATTTTATGTCTACAAAAGCAGATTCTTGGGGCTCGCGAGTCGGCCTTATATTAGCAATGGCTGGAAATGCAGTTGGTCTTGGAAATTTCTTAAGATTTCCGGTTCAAGCAGTTCAAAATGGAGGAGGAGCCTTTATAATCCCATACTTAGTTTGTTTCCTTGTAATGGGAATTCCTTTGCTTTTTATTGAATGGTCTACAGGAAGATACGGTGGAAGTAAAGGTAATCACAGTACACCTTACATTCTTAATACAATGGGTAAAGGTAGAGTTTGGAAATACATTGGTGTTTTCGGAATTTTTACAAATATTGCAGTAGCAGCTTATTATTGTTATATTGAATCATGGACCATGTCTTATGTATATCACTCAATAGTAGGTACTTTTAATGGAATGAGTCAAGCTGATGTAGCTGGATTCTTTAATTCATATGTAGATGTTGCGCAATCAACAACTGGTATTCCGTATGAAGCTGTTATTTTTTATATATTCTGTTTGTTGTTAAATACTTTTATTCTTTCTAAAGGTTTAGGAGGAATTGAAAAAGTAGCAAAAATAGGAATGCCTTTATTAATCATGTTTGGAGTTGTTTTAGCTGTTCGTGGATTAACACTAGGAACAACAGGAGCTTCAGATATTTTTCCAGATGCTAATGCTTGGGATGGATTAAATTTCTTATGGACACCCCAATTTGACTCCTTGACGAATCCAAAAGTTTGGCTGGCAGCAGCAGGACAAATTTTCTTCACATTATCTGTGGGAATGGGAACTATTCAATGTTATGCTTCGTATATTAGAGAAAAAGACGATATCGCTCTTAATGCAGTTTCGGCTGGTTTTATGAATGAATTTGTTGAAGTAGTGTTAGGAAGTTTAATTGTAATTCCAATTGCAGCAGGTTATTTAGGATTGGATTGGGTACTTCAAAACGCAGGTTTTGGTATGGCTTTTCAAACAATGCCTTACTTATTCCAACAATGGGGTGATGTTCTTTCCATATTTGCAGGGGTTTTCTGGTTTGGACTATTGTTCTTCGCTGGGATTACTTCTTCATTAGCTATGGGTACACCTTGGATGGGATTCATGCAAGATGAGTTCAATTGGAGTAAAATTAAAGGAGCTTGGTCTTTTGGAGGTTTAGCTTTGTTAATGGGGTTGCCAACTGTTATCTTCTATAAACAAGGTTTATTTGATCAATACGATTATTGGGCAGGAACTGTAAGTTTAGTAGTTTTCGCATTCCTTGAGACTATTTTATTCTCTTATATTTTTGGAATTAAAAAAGGATGGGCAGAAATTAACAGAGGAGCAGATATTAAAATACCAGGTATCTATAAATACATAATTTTAATTGTAACACCTTTATTGTTAGGATCTGTGCTTGTAACAAGTATTCCAGATTGGATTGACAAAGTAAATGATGCTGATACTAATAATAAAGAATGGTTTACAGATTCATATTATGCAGAAAATTTTGATGAAACAGGAACTAAAAAAGGGATAGTTGAAGAAGTAAATCCAAATTACATTAAGGTTTCATTCGAAAATGAGAAAAAAGTTTTTGATAAAGAAACTGAAAAGGTAAAGATTGTAAATTTTCAAGATGTTAAAGAGTATAAGTTTAACGCTTCTAAAAATCAAATTACAACGGTTAAACTAGGAGATGAAATATCTCCAAACGATAAAATTGCTACAGGTGATTTTACAAACAATACATTTCATAAATTTTTAGGAAGAATGTTGCTTTTATCATTGTTCTTATTTATTTCAATAGTTGTGTATTTAGCATATAAAAAACGAATTAAAGAAGGGAGAGAATAATTATGAACACAACAGCAATAATAACAATGGTTTGTGCACAAGGAATAGTAGTATGTTTTGCAGCTTACTTTTTCTATAAAGTTTTAACTATTCCACCAAAACAAGAACCAGATTCATTTTCAGAAAATGATGATGAATTGGTAAGACAAAAACCTAAAGACTAAATTTTAGGAAGAATGAAAAATATAAAATCCTACTTCATGTTTTCAAGAGAACACAGAAGTGGGGTTTTTTTGTTGTTACTGATCGTAATTTTGTTTCAAACTGGTTGGTATTTCTATGATTTTTCACCAAAAACACCAAATCCATCTGATAGTGAGATTCAATGGTTGGCTATGCAAAGTGAAATAGATAGTCTAAAACAAGTAAATAGTAATAAGAAATATGAAATTAAACCTTTTAATCCAAATTTTATTACTGATTATAAAGGTTCAGTTTTAGGAATGTCAGTTGAGGAGATTGATAGGCTTCACAAATTTAGGGCACAAGATAACTATGTGAATTCTATTAAAGAATTCCAACAAGTGACAAAAGTCTCAAAGGAATTGTTAAACAAAATTTCGCCTCATTTTAAATTTCCTGATTGGGTTGCGAATAAAAGTAATTCAAAGTTTACAGGGTATTCAAATCCCAACTTTAAAAAGTTTCCCGAAAAGAAAGCTATTGTTGCTAAAGATATAAACGCAGCAAGTAAAGAAGAAATAATGGAAGTGTATGGTATTGGTGAAAAAATTTCAGAAATCATTCTTCAAGAAAAGGAAAAGTTTGGGGCATTTGCATCTTTGGAACAATTGCAATATGTTTGGGGTGTTTCTCCAGAAGCTTATGAAGATATTCAAAAAAGATTTTTCGTCGGACAAAACCCAGCGATTAAGAAAATTGATATTAATAACCAGTCACTAAAAGAATTATCTAAATTCCCTTATTTTGACTATAATCTAGCAAGGCAAATTGTTATTTATCGTAGTGCAAATGACGAAATAAAGAATATTGAGGATTTAACAAAAATTAAGGGAATGCCTAACGAAAAAATAAAAATAATAGCCTTATATTTGGAATTCTAAAATATAAAGACGCTAATTTAATAAAATAATAACAATATATGAATTCATTATACTTCACGGAAGAGCATGAAATGTTTAGATCTAGTCTTCGAGATTTTTTAAAAAAAGAAGTTGTTCCTCATGTTGATAAATGGGAAAAAACGGGAACAATAGAACGTTTTATCTGGAAAAAATTTGGAGAAATGGGCTTTTTCGGAATAAACTATCCTGAGGCTTATGGTGGAATGAATTTAGATTTATTTTACACCGTTATCTTTTTAGAAGAACTTCAAAAAATTAATTCTGGTGGTTTTGCTGCTGCCATGTGGGCGCATGCTTATTTAGCAATGACACACTTAAATGCAGAAGGTGATGAGAGAATTAAACAAGACTATTTAGCCCCAAGTATTTTAGGGGATAAAATAGGCGCGTTATGTGTAACTGAACCATTTGGTGGAAGTGATGTAGCAGCTATGCGAACAACTGCTGTTATTAAAGGAGATAAATATGTTTTAAATGGTTCTAAAACATTTATTACGAACGGTGTTTACGCAGATTACTATGTAGTTGCCGCCAAAACAAGTCCAGATTTAGGAAACAAAGGAATAAGTATGTTTTTAGTTGACACAAAAACTACTGGAGTATCTGCAACAAAATTAGATAAATTAGGTTGGAGAGCTTCAGATACAGCAGAAATTGCTTTTGACAATGTAGAAATTCCTTTAGAAAACTTAATGGGTGAAGAAGGAAAAGGTTTTCCGTATATCATGCAGCATTTTGCTTTCGAACGTTTGATTATGGCTGTTAACGCGCATTCAAGAGCAGAATTCGCAATCGAATATGCTATTGATTACATGTCGCAACGTGAAGCATTTGGTAAAACTATTAATAAATTTCAAGCCTTACGCCATACTATTGTAGAACATGCTACAGATGTTGAACATTGTAAAGTATTTAATTATGCAGCAGTAGCTCGATTAGATAAAAAAGAATATGTAGTAAAAGAAGCAACTATGGCAAAGTTAAAATCAACCAAAGTCGCTGATGAAACAATTTACAGTTGCCTTCAAATGTTAGGAGGTTACGGTTATATGGAAGAATATCCATTAGCACGTATGTCAAGAGATAGTCGTTTAGGACCAATTGGTGGAGGAACTTCAGAAATTCTGAAAGAAATTCTATCAAAAATGATCATTGATAATAAAGACTATAAGCCAGCAGTAAAGTAGGTTTTAAGAAAAGTATAGACATAAATCCAAGATATGAGAAATTGTATCTTGGTTTTTTTATTAGAAGCTAATCCAGCTATCTACTATTTCTTTTTGTCTCATTTTAAGAACGAGACAAAAAGGATGCCATTTCAAACAACGTTCACTGAATGCCTATTAAAAAACAATAACCATTGAAGTAATCTCGGCTGAGAGCATGTTTTTAATTCAAATATTATTTATTAAAATAATTCGTAATTCATAACTCACAAGTCATAATTAATAGTTACATTTGCACGCTTAACGAGAGGAGGTGTCAAAATTATGTTAATTATACCAATTAAAGACGGAGAAAATATAGATAGAGCTTTAAAGCGCTACAAGAGAAAATTTGATAAAACTGGAACAGTTCGTCAATTAAGATCGCGTCAAGCGTTTCACAAACCATCTGTAGTAAATAGAGCAAAAATTCAAAAAGCTGCTTATATTCAGAACATGAAAGACGCATTAGAAAATTAAATTTTTTAATGTCAAGATACTAACCGTTAGTTTATAAAGTGTAACTTTGTAACTAACGGTTTTTTTATGGTTAATACTTTGCAAGCCTATCAAGATTATCTTCAAAAAGAGAAAAACTATTCTTCTCTAACTTTACGTGCGTATTTAGATGATATTAAATCATTTCAAAATTATTTAGAAGAAAATCACGAAAAACTTCCTTTAGAGCAAATTAATTATTCGCAAGTAAGAAGTTGGATTGTTATTTTGGTAGAAAACGGAATTGCAAATAAATCCATAAATAGAAAAATTTCCTCTTTAAAGTCATACTATAAATTTCTTTTAAAGATTAAGCAAATTGAGTTTAGTCCGCTTTCAAAACACAAATCATTAAAAGTTCCTAAAAAAGTTCAAATTCCTTTTTCAGAAAAAGAATTAAGTAGTGTTTTAGAAATGGGCTTTATTGAAGATGATTTTGAGTCCATTCGAAATAAACTAATAGTCGAATTGTTTTACACTACCGGAATTCGTCGTGCAGAACTGATTAATTTAAGAACTAACAATCTTGACAAATACAATAAAACATTAAAAGTTCTTGGAAAAAGAAATAAAGAAAGGATTATACCACTATTAGATTGTACAATTGATTTAATTAATCAGTATAATTTGCAAAAAAATAAGCTAGAAACTATCCAAAATACAGATGTGTTAATTTTGTCTAAAAAAGGAAAAATTCTTTCTGAAACATTTGTGTATCGAATGATTAATTCCTACTTTAGTACAGTATCTGAAAAGGTAAAAAAAAGTCCCCATGTTCTTAGGCATACATTTGCAACTCATTTATTAAACAATGGTGCTGATTTAAATTCTGTTAAAGAATTATTAGGTCATGCTAGCTTGTCTTCTACACAAATTTATACCCATAGCAGCTTGTCGGAATTGCAGCGAGTTTATAAAGAGGCGCATCCTAGGAACAAATAATATTGTAAAACCTTAATAAATTTGAATTATGAAAGTAAATGTTCAAGCGGTGAATTTTAATGTTGACAGAAAACTTGTTGACTTTACACAGGAAAAGTTAGATAAATTAGAAAAATTCTACGATAAAATTGTTTCATCAGAAGTTTTTTTAAAAGTTGAGAATACAAGTGATAAAGAAAATAAAATTGCAGAAGTACGAATTAACGTGCCTGGAGATGATTTAATGGTTAAAAAAACAGCCAAAACTTTTGAAGAAGCGGTTGATTTATGTACAAATTCATTAGAGCGAGTTTTGGTAAAAAGAAAAGAAAAATTAAGAGCTCACGTATAAAGTAAAAATATTTGCAAAAAACATTTTGATTAAACAAATAATTCCATACATTTGCAGTCCGTTAGAAATAGCGGACTTTTTTTATTAAATAAGCCGGTGTAGCTCAGCTGGCTAGAGCAGCTGATTTGTAATCAGCAGGTCGTGGGTTCGA